>DLBG01000015.1 GCA_002494135.1 Lachnospiraceae bacterium UBA7027 | reverse complement strand
TCGATCATCTCACGGATGAACAGCTTATCCTTCTCATGGCTTGCAAGAAGGGCATCCATTCTTTTTCGTACAATAATCAGTGCAACTCCGGTTGCAAGCGCAACAACCGTAACTACGGCAAGAACCCGGAACCAGATTCTTTCATAGATGGATTTCTCTTTATCGATTTCCACGGTGACGATGCTGTTTCCGTTGCCCATGGAGTCCGTCAGTTTCATCTCGAACGTGTATCTGCCACCCTTTAAGTTCGTATAAACCACGGGTTCAAAATCCTTTCGGCTTACAGTTGTAGGATGTTTGTCAAAGCCTTTTAACTCGTACGTAATCTCCGGATTCATCAAAGAATAGTTGAAAACATAGCCGTATACAATGACCTTGTTGACACTGCCTTCGATATGGAATCTTCCGTTCTCGTCCGGATAAAGCCGCACACCGTCCGCATCCACGTAAGGTACGGCTGCCTTGATTTCACCGACGTTTCCGAACGGCTCTTCGATATTCACCTTTGCCACGCCCGTGGTGCCGGATAAGTAGAGATTGCCGTTTTTATCCACATAACTGTATGAGTTTGCGGTGGTAACGCAGGGAAGACCGCTGTCGCGGTTGAAGAACACCGGATTGATTTCTCCGTTGGCAAGCAGTTCTTCCACATCCACCACGTGAATACCGTTACTGGAAAGTATCCAGATTTCGTCTCTGGAATTCTCCGCAAAATCGAAGTTATTGGAATACGGGAATTTATCGATGGTGGTTACCTTGTAATCTTCCTTCATGTAACCGATGGAGTTACTGGTGATAATCCAAAGGATGCCCCGCTTTTCATCGTTCTTGATTCGAAGAACAACCTCGGAACTTAAGCCGTCATCCAGGCCGATGTTTTTCACCTCGTGTCCGCTTAACACATAAATTCCGTCACCGTCGGAACCGAGTAAAATATCACCGTTTGCGGATTCCGCAATGGTCAGAATTTCAGGGTTGTTCAGGCCGTCCTGCTCGTTGTAAACGTCCTCCACGCCTTTCTTACCGATAATCGCAAGACCGCCGGTGCATGCGGCAAGAACGGCTCCGTCGCTTCTTTCGAAGGAAACACGAACACGGTTGGAAGGAAGTCCGTCCGCAGAGGAATAACATTTTACTTTGCCGGAATCGTACATAACGAGGCCGAGTCCGCTGTATGTCGAGAACCAGACGCGGTTTTTGGAATCCTTCATCATGGAACGGATTCTGCAGCCGTCCAGCAGGGTAAGCAGATCTGTGGGAATCATGGCTCCGTCTTCGTCCATTCTGTAGTTTCCGGTACCGGTGCCTGCTTTCAGTTTATTCTCTTCGCCTTCTTTATTTGCTTCATCCTTTGCAGGTTCTTCTGCGGGCTCTTCTGCCAGCTCGGTTTCCTTAACCGTGGCAAAATCCTCAATGGATTTCTTAAATTCATCCGGCAGGCCTTCGATTTCCTTCACGGGGATATTCTCCACAACGCCGTTCTTTGTTAAAGCCAGCAGTCCGGTATCGGTACCCATAAAGAGATAATCGTTGTAAGCGCAGGTGGAGTTTACTACCGTCGGCTCCAGGCCGTAACGTTCAAACAGGTCCGTAAAACGGTTGGCAACGATTTTCATAACGCCCTGTCTGGAGGAAGTAAACCAGACGTTTCCTTCATAATCCACAAACATTTCGTCGATGGAATTGTTCATGGGAACATTCTCAACCTTGGAAAACTCGCCGTCCTGGTAAAGGCCGATGCCGTTATCGCCGCAAACCCAGATGATGTCACCAACTTTCTCCATGGAGTTTACGGTATTCAGGGGTGCTACGGAAATCTTCTCGGAATTCTTCATGCCGCCCTTTAAACTGCCGTAGTAAATCATGGAGGAACCGGTTCCGACATAAAGATTGCCTTCGTAATCCGGGTCCGGATAAATGGACTTGATATTGGCTATGCCGAGGCGTTCTCCGTCATAGAATCCTGTCAGTCTTCCGCTCTCAAAGGTAAAAATCGCGCCGTTCTGTGTAAGGCCGTAGATAATACCGTCCGGGCCGGTTCTGAGTTCACGAATGTATTCGTCGTAAATCTGGGACTCATAGACAACTTCCATACCCTTTTCGTCATCATACGTTCCCATGCCGTGTGTGGTTGCAATATAGATGGTGCCGTCCGGCCCTTCGGTAATGGAACGGATGGAGGACGATTTCATGCCGCCGGTGCGGTTATACTGAGTATATTCGCCCTTCTCCACTTTCACGATGCCGTTGTCGTTAGTGCCGACCCAAAGCCTCTCCTTGCTGTCCACGTAAAGACTTACCACGCTCGTAATGCCGGTGGATACGGAATCGATTCTCTCAAAGGTGTTGCCGTCATAGCGAAGCAGACCGGAATAACCTCCGATCCAGATAAAACCTTCCGGCGTTCCGGTAATCGCATTGGCCTCGGATGTCGGAAGACCGTTCTCGATGTTATATAAAACCGCGGAATAGCCCTCTCCCTTGCCCGTAAGGTCCACAGATAACTCTTCCGCTTCCCCCGCATGTTCATCCGCAAATACAAAAAGAGGAAAACAAAGCGGTGTCATGAGCATGAGCGCCGCCATGAGTCCTGCAAGAATACCCTTTGACTGTTTTTTATTGTTTTTTCTCAAAATTTCACCTCAGAATTCATGAGTTCACTTCTTCACAAAATACACAATAATTTTACCATAACTGCCCCGAAACCGCATCAGAAAATGCGTATCTTAACGGCAAAACAGTTCTTCTTTCCGACGGATCATTTCGTCGATTCCGTCCATGTAAAGACCGATGTCTTTTGCGGTATCGCAACGGCTGATCTCCTTCTCGGAAAGGACTCTTTTGGAAACCGTTCCTGCCCCCAGCGCCACGATGCTCTGCACCTCTTCCATCATCAGGATGTTGTAGATGCCGTACAGGTCTTCTCTGGCGAATCCGACGTTTTCAAGATTTCCCGCGATATTCTTCTGGCGATACAGATAGTAGGGATTTAAACCGAGTCTTGCGGCCGAAGCGTAAGCGGCGGCTGCCATGTCTGTCATAAGATCATGCCCCGCAAGCAAACCCTTGCCTTCTTTGGCGGACCCGTCTTCCCAAGCCTGTTTTCCTCCGTTTCCCTGTTCCTTTAACCAGTCCTTCATGAGGGCACTGCGCTTGATTGCAAGGCTGTGTACCGTAAGGGAGTCCGGAGCGAGTTTTTCAATCTCCGAAAGCGTATGTTCCACCTCGCGAATGCCTTCTCCCGGCAGCCCGAGGATTAAATCCATGTTGATATTTTCAAACCCTTCTTCCCTGGCAAGATAAAAGGCCTTCACCGTTTCTTCGACACTGTGGGCTCTTCCGATGCGCTTTAAGGTTTCTTCGTTCATCGTCTGCGGATTGACGGAAATCCTGCCGACACCTGCCTTTTTTAAAATTCTTAGTTTTCCTGCAGTGATACTGTCGGGTCGTCCGGCCTCCACGGTGAATTCCAAAAGGTTCTTACGGTCTTCATCGGACAGAAACCCGTCAATTAAGTTCATCAGAACCTGCAGTTCGTCTTCGGACAAAGCGGTCGGAGTTCCGCCGCCGATATATATGGTGTCGATTTTTCGTCCTGCAAAGGCTTTCTTCGTAAAAGCCAGTTCTTTCTCAATGCAGGATAAATATTCGACAACACGGTTCTGCCATTTTGCAATCGGGTTCGAAAGAAACGAACAGTACAGACAACGTGTCGGGCAAAACGGAATACCGATGTACAGTGAATATCCTTTTACCGGATCCAGTCTTTGAAGAATACCGGCTTCGCGCTTTGCTATTTCAAGTGCCAGAGAGCTTTTTTCGTTGCTTACAAACCGGGTCTTTTTGTAAAAATCAAGGACCTCTTCCTCCGAAGCCCCCGAAAGAATCATCTGGCGCGCCGGTTTGACGGGGCGTACGCCGGTTAAATTTCCCCACGGAAGTTTCTGACCGGTGATTGCACAGAGCCCTCGATACAGATTGCGCATATGGGCATTCCTGTATTCTTTCTCCGACAGTCCTTCCTCTATTGGGAATTCATATTGCATAGCCTCATCCGGCGTATATGCAATTACCGTCCTGCAATTGTCGTACCGGCAGGAAAGAACGGCTTCTTCTCCCGCCTTTATTTCATCAGCAAAAAGAGCATCAGAACCCGCGGCCTGACGCCCTATTTCCTCTTTTGGCCAAAACTCTTTTACCAAAAGGTATGTGTCATATTCAAAACGATCATTTGAGCAAACCAGTTTCAAGGAACAACTCCTTTTTCTGCCAAAATCATTTCAGATTCCGATAAACGGATTGTACAGCTGCTCGTGAGCAATTGTGCTGAACTCGCCGTGTCCGGGATAAACCTTCACTTCTTCGGGAAGCGTCATCAGCTTCTTTAAGGACTCTTTTAACTGCGCCGTATTCCCGGTTTCAAAATCCGTTCTTCCGGCGCTTTCATAGAAAAGCGTATCGCCGGAGAAGAGAATTCCGTCATCCTTGCAGTAATAACAGCAACTTCCTTCGGTATGTCCCGGGGTTTTTATCATCGTGAATTTCATGCTTCCGATTTCAACGACGTCGCCCTCTTTTAAGAGCACATCCGGTTTCACCGTATAATTCTTTCCGACCTTCGCACAGCTGTTTAAAACAGGGTCCGCCAAAAGATTCTCTTCATCTTCCGAAGCATAAACCGGTGCTCCCGAAATCTCTCTTAAATCATTCACACCCATGATGTGGTCGAAGTGACCGTGGGTTAAAAGAATGCCTTTTACGGTAAGTCCCTTTTCGCGGAGTTTGGTGAAAAGGTTGCCTCCCTGGGAGTTCGGATCGATGATGACCGCATCATACTCTCCGTCCCTGTGAACAAAATAAACGTTATTTTCGAGGATGCCCATAACAATGCATCCGACTTTTAATTCTGCCATTCTAACTTATAACCTTTCCCGGCGGTTTGTTAAAAAACCGCTTTCGAAATTTAATTGCTTGTTCTTTCGATATTCAGAACGCTTTCAATCTGTCCGAGCTTGTCCACGATGTATGTAAGTTCTTCCTTGCTCTTGATTTCAAACGAAATCTGAATGGTGGCCACACCTCTCTTGCTGGTTGCCGTAGTCAGGGCAAGAATGGAAATATCCTTCTCCGTAAGGGTTTTTGTGATATCCACCAGCAGGCCGTTACGGTTGTTGGCAAAAATCGTAACATTGGCCACGTATTTTTCATTGTTGGTATCTGCCAAAGCGGCTTCCGACCATCTTGCGTCAATAACACGGTTTACGTCATCTCCGGTTAAAACCTTCATGTTGACGCAATCGCGTCTGTGAATCGAAACGCCGCGGCCTCTGGTTACGAAGCCTACGATGTCATCGCCCGGAATCGGGTTGCAGCATTTGCCGAAGCGCACCGCCACATCATCCGCACCTTCCACGACGATACCGCCCTTGGAATCCTTGCGGATTACTTTACGGTTCTGTGCTTCCGTAATGGTATCCAGAATCTGCTCGTCCGAAACGGGCTTTCTGTGGTTACGCTCGTAAAGCTCGAGCATTTTATTGACTACCTGGCCTTCTTTCAGACCGCCGTGCCCGACTGCCGCAAGGACCGCATCCCAATCCTTAAAACCGTACTTGCGAATTACGTAGTCCGTATACGGAGTCTTCGCAAGTTCGTTGTAATCCACTCCTCTGGGTTTACAGTACGTTATCAGAAACTCCCGTCCGCGCACGATATTATCGTCCTTGAATTCGTGACGGAACCACTGATTGATTTTATTTCTGGCCTGCGCCGACTTCACGAAGCTCAGCCAGTCGCGGCTGGGTCCTGTGGAGGAGTTGGACGTCAGGATTTCGATTTTATCTCCGTTCTGAATCTGATAATCGATATTGGCAAGTTTGCCGTTTACCTTGGCACCGATCATCTTGTTTCCGACCGCCGAGTGAATCGAATAAGCGAAGTCAACCGGCGTGGAACCTACGGGAAGCTGTTTTAATTCACCGTTCGGCGTAAAGCAGTAAACTTCGTCCGTAAACAGATCGAGGCCGTTCTTTACGAGATTCATGAATTCCGCATTGTCCTCGGAATCCTTCTGCCACTCGAGAATCTGACGAAGCCATGCAAACTTCTGCTCGTCGGCAAGTGCTATTGTCTTGCCGTCCGCGCCTTCCTTGTATTTCCAGTGTGCGGCAATACCGTATTCCGCGATCTGGTGCATTTCCTTCGTACGGATCTGAATTTCGAAAGGCTGTCCGGAAGCACCGATAACGGTTGTATGCAGGGACTGGTACATATTGCTCTTCGGTGAGGAAATATAGTCCTTGATTCGCTCGGGAACGGGCGTATAGATGCCGTGTACCACGCCGAGGGCCGCATAGCAGTCCGGAATGGTATCGACAATGATGCGGACCGCGAACAGATCGTAGATCTGATCGAGGGTCTTGTTCTGGTTCTTCATCTTTTTGTAGATGGAGAAGAAATGCTTCACGCGGCCGTCGATTTCCGCATGAATGCCTGCATTTTTGATGTGCTGTCCAACCTCTTCCACGATATCGGCAACGTATTTCTCACGTTCCGCGCGGCGGATGGCGATTTTATCCACAAGATCGTAATATGCTTCGGGTTCCAGATATTTTAAGGATAAGTCATCGAGTTCGACCTTGATACGCGAAATACCGAGGCGCTGCGCTATCGGAGAGAAAATCTCCAGCGTTTCTCTTGCTTTTTCAATCTGCTTCTCGGGCGGCATATGCTTAAGGGTACGCATATTATGAAGGCGGTCGGCCAGTTTTACCACGATGACACGGATGTCCTTTGCCATGGCAAGGAACATTTTACGCAGGTTCTCCGCCTGCGCATCCATCTTGTCGCGGTTGCCGATTTCCATCCGGTTTAACTTGGTAACGCCTTCGACGATGTTGGCCACATCCTCGTTAAACGCTTCCTTCAGACCGTCGTATGTGATATCCGTATCTTCGATGATGTCGTGCATGATGCCCGCAACCACCGTATTCGTATCCATTTCAAGGTCGGCTAAAATTATGGCAACATACAAAGGATGAATGATGTAGGGCTCACCGGATTTACGCAGCTGGTTCTTATGCGCATCATCCGCCATATGATAGGCCTTCTCAATAACCTCCACGCCTTCGGGATTGTATTTTTTGACACGCGAAATCAGATCCGCAAAGAGTTTGTCGGGAGAAAGGTACTCCTCAATGGACTCAATACGGCCGTCGTCAATCACGAAATCGTTATGAACTCTTGTGCTGTTTCCCGTAATTTCCGGCATGGTATCCCTCTGTATGTGTTACTTTCAGTGCGTTCGCACTTTACGAATAATAGATAATTATACTACAAGAAGCGGTTTGTTGCTATATTTTCGTGAAAATACACATAATTTTTTACGGGATCCGTTTGTTTTTTCTCTCCTTCCGGCTGGCTTTATTCTTCATCCTCCCAAAAGATTTCATCCAGGGTTTTTCCGAGGACCCTGCAGATGCTTCTGCATAGATTTATCGTCGGATTGTAATCCCCTTTTTCAATTGCATTGATCGTCTGCCTCGAGACGCCGACTTTATCGGCCAGATTCTGCTGTGACAAATCCAGTGCCGCACGGGCGGCTTTCAGTTTCAGATTTTTCATTTTATTCGTCCTCCTCTTCGTCTTCAGAGGATAAACTCTTTTCGTTCACCGCTTTGCGAATCAGTGCGGTGATAAAGATGACGGCAAAGAGCATGGTACACATGATATTCAGTATACGGAATGTCGGTACACCGTTTACAATGACCTGTCCGTGCAGGATATTGACAATGCTGATTACAAGGTTCAGGGCGGCAACAACAGCAAAGAAAATCATCATCTTGGCCGTACTTTGGTTGATGGCGAAATAACTCTCCGTCCAGATTGAATAAACCAGATAAACGGAAATCGAAACAAAAAGTCCCATCACATGATAAAGTCCGAAATTTCCCGACTGGTTCGGCACGGCAAAATTGAGACATGCCAGAATACCCGTGATGATTAACATGGTATAAAATCCCAGTTTGAAGGCTTTCCCCTGTTCCATAATCTGTCTTTCGTCAAATCTCTGTTTGCCGCCGTCACCTAACAGAAGCTCAAAAAGTAAAACTGCACTTACGATTCCGACCAGGATGCCCCATAATACCCAAATCGTGGTTTGTGCCCGGAAATCGTCGGTTTTATCGAAGCTGAATTCATAGCAAAAGACGGTGTTTGCATTTTCGGCATATCCCGGGAAATCGTAAAATTCAATCAGTTCTTCCGCCTGTTTCTCACTGCAGATATAGGTGGTGGCAAAATCAAAAAACTTCTCTTCGTCGGTAAAATAATAATGCGTCAGCCTATAATCTCCGGCTTCAAGGATGATTGTGGTATCCAGAAAAACCGCACCGGATACGTTGGTATAAACTACATCCCCCTTGGAATTCTCCACAACGGATGCGGTAACAAATCCGAGAGAACCGGTATCAACATCCATGACACTGTTCTTGTCGAATCCTTCGGGAATCAGCGAAATATACAGGTTGTATTCTCCCTCCTTCGGAATCGTAAAATCGATGGAAGAACTCTCGGAGCTTAAATGATTATTTGTTTTTGTAATGGTATTATTCCACTTGATGACGGTTTCGCCCTGCCCGGTTTTTTTATGCATAAAAACCGGCAGACAGGATAACATCAATACCAGAACAACGGCCAAAATGACACATTTTACAACAGATTTTTTCATAGAACCAACCCTTTCCGTTTCTATTTGTTTTTTCAGATTTTACTACCATTTAAACACTACCGGCAGGTAGCTTAGCAGAAACAGTCCAACGATGATCAGCAAAAACAATACACTGTATCTGTTTGTGAGGAATGCCTTCACCGCTTCCGATTTGGAAGGCGTATCTTCCGTCTGATCAAGAACAAATTTTTTCTTCGCCAGAAATACAATCAGGATAATACATCCCGCAATGACAACGGTACCCAGGAACATAATCCAGAGCCCGTAGATTCCGAAAAGCATGGCAATCTCCGGATTGGCGTTCAGAAATTCGGGCGAGCTGTTCAGATCCGGATTTACCTGATACAGTTTCTGCAAAAGCGTATTGGTAACAACCGTTGTGGTAAGATTTACAATCATATGAAGTCCGATGGTAAGTTCCACTCTTCCGGTTTTTAAGTAAAGCTGAGCAAAAATAAAACCAATCAGTGTTGCAAAGAATACCTGCTGAAAGTTGCCGTGGAAAAGTCCGAAAGTCAGTCCGGAAACCATGATTGCAAAAAAAGCTCCGTATTTGTTCAGACGGTCAATCAGAAGCTTGCGGAAAACGAGTTCCTCAAAAACCGGGGCAAGAATTCCGGCCACAAGAATTCTCGGTAAAGGTGCAGAATTCATAAGAATTTTCTGGATTTCACTGCTTGCTCCGCCAAACGGAGCACAAATAATCCGGTGTACAACGGCACCGGCAATTGCACCGACACCTACCAGGCCTGCAGTCATCAGGATGTATGCCAGATACCCCGGAAAACCGATTTTCTTCTTCGCAACCGGATTTGACGGAATCTTTTTCAGTAAAAACAGAAGAAGCGGGAATCCGATTACATCAAAACTTAACACAATCATCAGAAACGAAATTGTAGACTTCGCCGTCGGACTGATTTCTATCGGCAGCCGGGCGATGATATTGGAAATCAGCAGCTGAATAAGCGTCACAACCAGCATAAAGAAGGAATATCTTAAAATAACGCTGCCTGCACGGTCCTTTATTCCTGCATCCTCATTTTTATCGGCAACCAGATTCAGGATAAACAAAACAAAGGTTACGACTGAAAGCAGTACGCACACTGCCGAAAGCCAAGGCGGTGCAATTATGTTTCCCGCATCCGAAGGGCTTACCAAAAAAAGCATCACATAAAGAGGAATAATCAGTATTACGGATAAAAAATACGATATTTTGGTTTTCATATACATTCTCCAATTTACAATAAAACAATAAGCTGCCCGTCGACTTAATCGTATAGTAATACTTCTTTGGCATAATGTCAACTATATTTTACACAAAGTAAATAGTTTTATACTTTTCCCGGTATACAAGCCGGTCCAAAGGAAGCTATTAGGCCGGCAAAAAAGAGGAATGCTTAAAACCCGTATAAAATGAACAGGAGAGAGCTCATCGCTCTCTCCTATTACATCGTGTAAGTCTGCGTCGTAGAGTTCCATCAGCGCAAACATTGTGTCGGCTTGTGGATAGGACTTGCCGGTTTCGTACTTGTAAACTGCCTGTACGGTGCCAAGGCAAAGGTACTCGCGTACCTGCTCTACCGTAAGGTTTTTACGCTCACGGAGGCGTCTTAGGTTGCGGCCGATCTGCCGCATGTCATATTCAGGTCTGCAATACATTTTACCTTCCTCCTTTATACAAAAACACAGTTGGTGGAATCATTGTAGAATATCACAGTCTGCCCGAATTGTCACGCTTTTTTCGGACTTTCACATTATATTTAGGGATAGGCAACATATCTTTTATTCATCAGCTTACCCAAAAAACAAACACCTGCAGGCAAAATCAAAAAGATTATTCCGCGTATTAATCCCCCCCAATCAACCGGATAAATCAAACGCATATAACTATATCTGTATCAAAGCATTTTTACTCGTTGCGCCGGCTCAAAGCAATTCTCCATACGCAACTGTTCCGACTTTGAAATTCCATATTTCTTTGCAATCGGACGCCAGTTGTTATTAACTATTTCAGCAATTCTGTAAATATCACGCTTTGCATCCTCTTCAGTAATTCGGAAATAATCATGAATTTTCAATACCGTTGATAAATCCTTTTCGCTAGAAAAAAAATCAATATAAAGTGCCAAATGGTTTTTATTCGGATTTGGATTTATGTCAAAAGCCGGTGACAATGACCAAGTATTATCCTGATTCAACAGAAAACCGTGATTCCGCAAATGATCATCCGTATTGCTTATACAAACATTTAGAATCAATCGGTACCATAACTCTTTTAAGTCTTTTTCAAGATTATTTCCGCATATTTTCTCTATAACTTCAACCAAATCAAGATAGCTTCTGCTTTGGCCTCCATCTTTCTCGCCCAACATCGTCATGGCTGATGCATAATGAATTCGACGTTGTTCCTCTACTCCAACATTTTTCCGATCAAACCTCTTTACAAGAAACGTATTGCCATATTTTGAAAGTTTTACAATTCTTGCTTCCGGAACGCTTATACCACACATGGAAGCCAGATCATGTGCTACCATTTCCCATGCTGCTATATCAAAATCATCATTTATGGACGGAAATTTGGCAATCCACAACGAACCATCTGTTTCTTTAATATTTGCTTTCGGTCTGGCTCCACCCAAAGAAGATCCGGGCGCAACAATAAGTTTTATCCAATCAGAAACATCTTTGTTTCCTTTTTCTAATTCTATGGAAGCATTTTCTATACTTCTGATTTTTTCGACAGGAGGAACATCTAAATCCCGTGATTGAGAAAGATATTCTTTACCGTTTTCTATTCTGATACCTCCCTGTCTCGTATAGTCGCTTACACCAATCAAATAATCACTAAACATTAGTGTTTTTTTGGGTCTTGATTCTTCCTTCGCTAAGATTTCTTCTCTTCTTTCTATCAATTTCCGTCCCCACCTGTCCGGTGCGATATCTGCCAAAAATCCAAAACTCTCATTGTCACTTTGGGGATACTGAACACCTGTGGTTTGAAACATACTTGGATCAAGTATTAGCGATGGATTGGCGCGCAGCCAGTCAGGATTATATTCAAATGAAATAATCTCACTTCCTCTGGCGGACAGAATTCGACATTTACCAATCCTGTTTTCATTATTTTCTTTCCATCCGGCTATAATATTAAACTCGTTTATTTTTGCCATGTTTACCTCTTATACTTATTCTCAATCTTCGCATCTTGCAATAGTTTTCCAAAAGCATCATCTTTTGCAATATATAAAAGATCACGCTCCATATTAAGTGCGTTAAGAACCTTGGCATAAGCTCCAATCGACACACTGGCATCCCCTTTTTCTATCTTCCAAAGAGTCGCGCGGCTGATTCCGGCTCTCTTTGCAATTATCTCGGAAGGATAATCTCTCCGCAATCGCGCAAGCCTTATCTGGTTACCCATCTCTTCCATAATTATCGACAGATTCGGTCCAAGATAATTTGTTTTTGAAGAATAATTATCATCCTGCATACCTATTCCTCCTTTTGTTTATTATTGTAAACTTTTTAGGTACTTTGTCAATAATTATAAACACTCCGGTGAGATTTAGATTATTTATGCAGTATAAAAAAAATAATAATTATTTATATCTTTTGATTTTTTTTGCTTCTAACAAAAGGTGGCAAATAATGCCATTACCGGCACAAAAAATGCAAATAAGAAGTAAAAAAGGAGCATGTAAAACCGAACTTCCATGCTCCGAATGCCCGCGGGCATTTCAAGTTTTCTGCAGAAAGGAAATCCTTTTTTATTCGATCATCCTGTTATTCAACCGTGAACGTTAACTGTTATGAATTCAATAACACAATAATCCGAAACCGAAACCTTAAACAATGGCCCGTCCGGGCCTTTCATAACCAAGAGTCAGCATAAATATGTTTCGATTTCCTTCTGCACGGAACGGTGTCGCGCCGGGTTATGGGCACGGCACCGCGGCGCCTTGCGGGCGCCCGGGGTCAACTTAAATGTCGACCTCGAACTCAACCGTCTGGTTGTATTTGTCGAGCGCCATCTGCATTTCCGCGATGATCGCATCGATTTGTTCGTACTCTTTCTTTATGACATCAAGGTCATAATTGATGTACTGGTATTCGGGTGCCGTCTTCCTTGAGGAATACATCCCCGAGTTGATTCGCGTCTTGGGCTGCTGCTTGCGCATGCGGTCAAGAACCGACTTGCGGCGGTTAAGCTGCGCCATTTTTACCAAAATGGTATCAATGCTCATCTGCTCACCGCCGACCGGTACGGTGTTTAAGCAGTTTGTCACATTGATGGCGTGCTTAATCTTTACGATTTGCTCATCGATGTCGGCAATATTCTTTGCAACTTCTTCGTAGTTGTAATCGGGGATTACAGGCTCTTCATCGAGCGCCGCAACATAGAGGTAACCCTCCTGTTCCTTCTCGCGCCAGAATTCCTTATCCTCGCCCAATTTGCGAAGTACTTTATTAGCATAAGCGGATGTCATCTTCTTCATTGTTTTACCCTCCATAATCTCTCGTTAACTCGTCTCTGATAAGGAGAATATCACAGCCGACAGTAACTGTCATTGTCGGCAAAGTTGAATGACATCCGCTTTAATTCTGCAATATTAAGTTTACTTTATGCAAATCCCGGCATTATTCCGGGGTTGCCGTTACTTGCTTTCCTTACGCAAATCCACACGTCTTACCTTACCGGAAATGGTCTTGGGCAGTTCATCCACAAAGTCCACGATTCTCGGATACTTGTAAGGAGCGGTATGGCTCTTTACGTAGGTCTGAATCTCTTTCTTTAATTCGTCGGAACCCTTGGTGCCCTTGGTCAGAACGATGAT
>DLBG01000079.1:3680-9453 GCA_002494135.1 Lachnospiraceae bacterium UBA7027 | reverse complement strand
AATCCTCTTCCGTTTGCATCTCCGTCGATCATGGTCTCAAGGAATGCCTTGTTGATCATATCCATCTCATGCTTGCAATCCTTGTATTTGAAATCCATTTCCTTGCCGCCTACCAGTGCGGGAAGTTCCGCAAGGTCATCGGGCACGGTCCAGTCCAGGGTAATGTTGGTGAAAGGAGCCTGTGTACCCCATCTGGAAGGAGTATTTACACCGTAGATAAAGGACTCGATTGCCTTCTTTACCTCGTCATAGGATAAATTGTCCACCTTAACGAACGGAGCAAGATAGGTATCGAAGGAAGAGAATGCCTGAGCACCTGCCCATTCGTTCTGCATGATACCGAGGAAGTTAACCATCTGGTTGCACAGAACGGATAAGTGAGCTGCCGGTGCGGAGGTGATTTTACCTGTAATTCCGCCCAGACCTTCCTTGATTAACTGCTTTAAGGACCAGCCTGCGCAGTATCCGGTCAGCATGGAAAGATCGTGAATGTGAATGTCCGCATTTCTGTGTGCTTCCGCGATTTCATCGTCATAGATTTCGGAAAGCCAGTAATTTGCGGTTACGGCACCGGAGTTGGAAAGAATCAGACCGCCGACGGAGTAGGTTACGGTGGAATTCTCCTTTACACGCCAGTCTTCTACCTTTACATAGCTGTTTACCACGTCCTTGTAGTCAAGGATGGTGGACTTCATTTCACGGAGTTTCTCTCTCTGTCTTCTGTATAAAATAAAAGCTTTTGCGGCATCGGTATATCCGGACTGCTCAAGAATCTTCTCAACGGAGTCCTGAATATCCTCCACATGTACATTGCCATCTTTTACTTTGCTCTGGAAATCAGCGGTTACACGAAGAGACAGTAAATCAACAATATCATTGTTGTACTGCACGTCGGTGGCATTGAACGCCTTCATGATTGCATCACTGATCTTGGTTAAATTAAAATCTGTAACTGTTCCGTCACGTTTTACTACGCCAAACATTGTTTCCCCTCCAAATTAATATTCCGCACTTTTGCGGCGATTGAAGTTATTGTAGCATTCCCATTTTTTCTTGTCAACACCAAAAACACAATATAGCAGTAATTTTTTCTTGTTATTATACAATATGTTGTGGTTTTTGTGCAAAATCAGTTTACATAAAATCTACTAGATCTTCCCTTAACAAACCCCGGAATTCCCGAAATCAACACGTTTTTCAGACCTGATTTGGTTTCCATAATGAAAAACTCTTCCCCGCCTTGACCACCAAATATGGTGGCATATAGCAGGAAAGAGTTATCTTTTTCACAATATATAGTGTGTATTTTATCCTATCTGGTTTTCAAAAACCGGTATTCCCTGGCTCCGGCCTCATCGGACGGGTAATCCGCCACATAGGATTCGCACAGTTCCTTGGCTTTTACGGCATCGCCGAGTTTTTCATAGGTGATAATCTCATTAAAGCGAAGCTCCCTGGTAAAGGAAACATCCGATAAGGAAAGCCCCGTCTGGAAGGCTGTCAGGGCAGATTCGTAATCTCCTGCCGCCGCATAGCACATTCCCATCTGGTTATAGACCGCCTTACTCTGGCTGGTTGCCAAATAGCTTTGATAAACCGTAAGCGCATAGGTCCGGTCATTTAAATTCTCATAGCACTGTCCTAAAAGAAGAATCAGTTCCTCGCCGCTGCTGCCGCTTCCCTTGGCCTTCTCGAGATAATCCCTGGCATTGCTGAAATCCCCCAGGTAGAAATAGAATCTTCCTTTGTCGTAGTCCGTCATCCGCTTGTCCTGGGAATCGATTGCCGCCTGCAGATATTCCGCGCCTTTGCTCTCCTTTCCCGCATCCCTTAAGATGCAGTAGATATCGATGGCCAGGCCGTAATCCTTCGGTGCCAGTTCCACCGCACGGTCAAAATCCCCACAGGCCTCGGTTTCCTGATTCAGCGCAAGTAAAACCGTTCCGCGCTCCACATAGGCATCGACGTTCTTCGATTTTAACTCAAGAATCGCATCAAAGCGCTCTTTGGCTTCTTCATAGCGCTCCAGCTTATAATAGCAGACGCCGAGGTAGAAATTAATATCATAGTCCACGCTGCCCGGAATGGATCCGTCGGATGCCAGCGCTTCCTTAAAATAGCTTTCCGCATCTTCATACCGGTTCTGACCCATACTGCAGATTCCGAGGGCACGGTTTAAATACACCGGATCCTCTCCGTCCTGCAGGGCCTGTGCAAAACAGGTCTGAGCCGTAACGTAATCCCCGCTTTCCACGGCCTTTAAACCTTCCTTTGTCTTGGCCCCCTCACCGGATGAGCAGGCACAGCAAAACATCAGCCCGCATAACAGGATGAATAAGACAAGACATTTATTTGTGGACGGAATGACTCTTCTTTTCATGGGCAGTTCTTTTCATGGACAGTTCTGTTTCCGGTTATTTGGAAACAGGCTCCACTTTGATATTCTCATAGAGATAATCTTTCACGACATCTCCGGTCAGAAGTTCACGGAAGGATTCTCTGGAAATACCGTTCTTCTCCAGATACGCTTCGGGTGTTACCTGGGCATAGTCAGCAGCCTGTTTTAAGCGCTCGTCAAGGACCTCATCGGTAACGGTGAGCCCTTCCTCGTTTGCAATCATCTGGATTACCATTCTCTGCTTGCAGAATTTATCCACGAGTTCATCTGCGGAACAGTTGTAGAAATATTTGGTCACCTCATCGATACTGGTTGCCCCTGCCTGCAATGCGCCGGCATATTTTACTTCCAGTTCGCGGTGCTGTTCCTGCTTTAATTTCTCGGGAATGCTCTTAATCTCGGAAGAATCGATAATCTGGGACATGGCAATACTTAAAATCGCATTCCGGTTGTTGCTGTCAAAGGCGGTCTGCAGATTGGTTCTTGCATATTCTTTCATTTCCGCCAGCGTGGAATAGTTTCCTTCGCCGATTGCCGCAGCCACTTCATCGGAAGGACCGGGAACAATATAGTTTAAGGTAATGGAGAAAACCACGTCCTTGCCGGCAAGTTCCGCCGTCTTGTATTCGGTCGGGAACTTCAGATTCGCATCCACGGTTTCCCCGCAGGCTAAACCGATAATGGCCTCTTCAAATCCCGGAATGTAGGTCTCGGAACCGATTTCGACAATCTGGTCTTTCGCCGAACCGTTTTCAAAAGCCACGCCGTCAAGATAGCCGACATAATCAATGTTTACAAGATCGCCGTCCTTTGCTTCTCCCTCGGTGATTTTGGGCGCTTTATCCTTCGCATTGATGATATAACTGTTCATCTGCTTGGCAATCAGCTCGTCCGTAACCACGTCGATATTGTACTTCACCGTCAGATCCTTGTATTCTCCGAGGGTCATGTACTTGGAAAGATTCTCGTTTGCAAGACTGTATTCCCCGCTCTGTTTGCATCCCGCGACGGTAAATAAAACCAGTAAAACGGCCAGAACCGCATAAAATTTCTTTTTCATCTGTTTACTTCCTTTCTGAAAACAGCATTATTCTATCACATAAAGCACCGTATAATCAACTCCGCGACAAATACGGCTCCGCAGGCGGAAAGAGCCACTAAAAGAAGGCCTTTTTCAAAGTATGCCACGACAATTCCCACAATCAGTCCCGCCAGGGCGGAGATAAAATGGTCCGTCGCCGAAAGAATCGCCGGCACCGTCATAACCGCAAGCACCGTATATGGAACATAGTTTAAAAAGGACTTAAAGAAGCGGTTCTTTACTTCCTTTCGCATGAAAACATAGGGCAGGACACGGATGAGATACGTTACACCCGCCATCACGGCAAGATAGAGAAAGAAGCTTCCGAGATTCATACACCCGCCTCCTTCTTTGCAGACATTCCGTCCTCTTCCTTAAGCGGAAAGCACAAAGCGCCGACTAAGGATGCCGTAACCGCACAGATAATGATGGCAAAACCTTCGGATACGTGATTCTTTAAAAAAGGAACATACGAGAAGGTGAACTTCATCGAAACCGCAAGCAGAACGATAATCGTCATATGCAGGGATTTCTTCATTTCCGGAATCACAATGGCGATAAACATGCCGTAAAGAGCCACGGAAAGTGCGTTTGCAATCATCGTTGGAAGCACCGCACCCAAAACCGCACCGATTAACGTGCCGAGCGTCCAGCCGATATAGGGGGCCACGGTAAGGCCCGCAAAATATTTTACCCCGAATTTCTCCTTTTGGCCCACCGCCACGGCATAGATTTCGTCCGTATGGAAGGTACCGAAAAACAGACGCTGGGGAATTTTAAAGCTCTCATCCACCTTCTGCGTTAAGGATAAGCTCATCAGGGCATAGCGAAGGTTGATGACAAACTGTGTCAGCGCCATTTCAATCAGGGAGCCTGCGCCCGCCATAACGGTAATGCCCGCAAACTGCCCCGCCGATGTTAAATTGAACATGGAAATCAGTACCGCCTGCCAGACGGTAAAGCCGTTTGAGACGGCCATGATTCCGAAAGTAAGGGAAACCGAAAGATAGCCGAGCCCGATGGGCACACCATCCTGCAGTCCTTTGCGAAATGTGTTCATAATTCTCTGCTGTCTATAAATATTTCTTAAATACGGGAATGAGCTTAAGTACCGCCATCAGCCCGAAACCGAGCGCCATAACAAGAATCAGCGATGTAAGCGTATAAGCGTACTGCGCAAATCCTCCCGGCAGATTTAGCGGAATCATCCGGATCAAATCCCGTAACTGAATCTCAAAAAGATAGGTCCCGAAAACGCCGCTTCCGCAGAAAATCCAGAAAGGCGCCGTTTTCTTTGCACTGCCGATGTGACGGATGAATACGAACATTCCGATGGCATAGATGTATAAAAACCAGTCCGCGTAAGCCAGACTTCCGTCCGCTTTATAGGAATGCAGATTCATCAGTGCATTTATGATAAGTACCGCAAGAGCCGTGCACTCAATTGCGATATAGCGTGCTTTGTTCTTTCCTTCCGCTTCCGGGAAGAGGTTTGCAAAATAATATCCCATAAGCGGGTAAAACAGGATATTTGTCGCAAAAGGAGCGGTAATTCCCGCGGAAGGCATGTCAAAAAGTGACGTCAGAAGCGGAACGACGGTAGATACAAATGCCGTCATCCCAAACAGGTAGTAAAAATGCTTCTCTTCGAGTTTTGATGCCAGTTTTTGCAAAAACGGCAGCAGGATTAAAAAAGAAAGGTAAGCATATAAAAACCACTGCTGGGTAACACTGCCTCCGCCGTAAGCAAAAACAAGAGCCTGCCTTGCATCAAAGGCAATTCCGTCACGCAGGCAGAAATATACATACTGAAAAACCACCATGAGCACGGTAATGATACTCATGGGAAGAATCCGGTGTTTCCAGATTTTACCGAGGCTTTCTTCCTTTCGAAGCAGTAACGCTCCCGAAATCATGAAGAAAACGGGAACCGAGAATTCACAAAGCCCGGCGAACAGAATTCCCGCAAAACGCAGCACCGGGGAGTCGGTGCCGTTGTAAATCAAAAGCCCTCCCTCCCCGGAATGTGCATACAATACAAAAAACAGTGCTACCGTGCGAAGGATTTCCAAGTATACGATTTTACCGTTTTTCGTATGATCTTTCATGAAAAATAACTTTCGTCCCCGATCGAATTAGTGATGGAACAGACGCATACCGGTGAAGGCCATCGCCATGCCGTATTTGTCTGCGGTCTCGATTACCTGGTCATCACGAACGGATCCGCCGGGCTCTGCAATGTATTTTACACCGCTCTTCTTTGCGCGCTCGATGTTGTCGCCGAAGGGGAAGAA
>DLBG01000079.1:2617-3630 GCA_002494135.1 Lachnospiraceae bacterium UBA7027 | reverse complement strand
AAGGGGAAGAAGGCATCGGAGCCGAGTGCCACGTCTTCCATGGTATCAAGCCATGCTCTCTTCTCTTCTCTCGTGAAGACTTCGGGTTTTACCTTGAAAATTCTCTGCCAGGTGCCTTCCGCAAGCACATCTTCGTACTCCTCGCCGATGTAAACGTCGATGGCGTTGTCTCTGTCCGCACGGCCGATGCCGTCAACGAACTGAAGTCCGAGTACCTTGGGAGACTGGCGAAGCATCCAGTTGTCGGCCTTGGAACCGGCCAGACGGGTGCAGTGAATTCTGGACTGCTGCCCTGCGCCGATACCGATGGCCTGTCCGCCCTTAGCATAGCAAACGGAGTTGGACTGGGTGTATTTTAAGGTGATTAAGGAGATGATTAAGTCAATCTGTGCAAGCTCGGGAATGTCCTTGTTTGCGGTTACGATGTTCGATAACAGCTCCTTGTCGATTTTGAATTCGTTTCTGCCCTGCTCGAAGGTGATGCCGTAAACATCCTTGTGCTCGAGGGGTGCGGGAGTGTAGTTTTCGTCGATTTTAATTACGTTGTACTTGCCGCCCTTCTTGGAGGAAAGGATTTCAAGTGCTTCGGGCTCGTAGCCGGGAGCAATGACACCGTCGGATACTTCTCTTTTGATAATCTTTGCGGTGGATACGTCACAGACATCGGAAAGAGCGATAAAATCGCCGAAAGAGGACATTCTGTCCGCTCCTCTTGCTCTTGCATAAGCGCAAGCTAAAGGAGATAATTCGCCGAGGTCGTCTACCCAGTAGATTTTTGCCAGAGTATCGCTTAAGGGAAGTCCTACTGCGGCACCTGCGGGAGAAACATGCTTAAAGGAGGTTGCTGCGGGAAGTCCCGTTGCCTTCTTTAATTCCTTTACCAGCTGCCAGCCGTTGAATGCATCCATAAAATTGATGTAACCGGGCTTTCCGCAAAGCACCTCGATGGGGAGCTCTCTTCCGTCGTTTACGAAGATTTTGGAAGGCTTCTGATTGGGGTTACATCCGTATTT
>DLBG01000079.1:0-2572 GCA_002494135.1 Lachnospiraceae bacterium UBA7027 | reverse complement strand
TTACATCCGTATTTCAGTTCCAGTTCTTTCATGATGATGTCCTTTCTTATTTATTCTTATTTACGATTCTTGTCTCGTATTTGCCGGTTGCGATATCGATGAAGCGGACAAATAAGGAAACCTTGTTGTCCTCGTTTAAGTTATTCCATACAAGATCGGTGAACTCGTCAATGTTACCCTTGATGTCAACCCACTCGGGCTCGCCTTCAAAGGAAGGAAGGGGATTTCCGTCTTCCATGTAAGTATGGATGAAACGACCCTCTCCCGCGAAGGGGCTTTCATATGCAAACGTGAAGCGGTTGCATGCGCTGTCACGTCCGGCATCCGATTTTAAAATCGACATGGCGTAACTGTATTTGCCGTTCTCCACATGCATAATGCCAGAGATACGCGGTGTTAAATTGGGAGCGTCGGGTTCGAATTCGCGGCTTCTTAAGGACTGCTCGAACGTGAGCTGTTTGTCCATGCCTTCATAGATGGTGTCTGTCTGGTCACCGTTCGTAACGATGGTCTTGTTTCCGAGAACGCGAACGGGTGCATAGATAATTAAGGAAGGATCCTCCATTTTGGAAGGATCGAAAGCTTCGGTACGAATTCCTTCACCGTCTTCCACGAATACACGGTTTCTCGAATTCGTGCTTCTGCCCATAATAAAATAGGCGCAAACCGCACTCTTTCCGTCCTCGGACTTACCGATAACGATACCTCTTCCGGGATATGCGTTTGCACCAAGCTGCCCTGCAAGTGATCTTTTTTCCATAGCGACTCTCCTTGTGAATATATACTGTTTGTTGCCACGCCGCAGATGCGAATGCACGGGTAAAAAACCGGGGCGTGACAAAAAGAAAACCGCTTTGAATATACCATATTTTAAGGCCGTTA
Source organism: Lachnospiraceae bacterium UBA7027 (assembly GCA_002494135.1). GTDB lineage: Bacteria > Bacillota > Clostridia > Lachnospirales > Lachnospiraceae > UBA3766. The sequence goes on along the minus strand of DLBG01000079.1, from coordinate 1,690 downwards.
GGCAACCTTAATCAGGCAAAAAATTCGGGCTCCCCGGAATATGGGAAGCCCGCAATAATAGGCATTTACATAACTTAAAATTATCTTGCATAAATTACGCCGGAATCTTCCAAACCGTCAAGACCGGCAGAGGTATAAGTATTATCTTCTTTCTTACCGTTTTTGTCACTGTGCTGGATAAAGATGGCAATGGTGTTTCCGTCTTCCGATGCCACGCACATCAGTCCGCCTTTATCACATGCCGGATGCGAACGAATATGCTGATCTGCTCCGCTTTCGAACGGATTAAACCCGAGTATTTCGGTTACGTTCTTTGCAAAAGCGCATTCCGTCCATGTCGTTGACAGATAATTGTCAATAATGTGCGGGTTTGTATTCGCGTACATAGCCCCGATCATATCACTGGATTTATCGGTTGCCGCAAGTACTTCCGGATCGTTTGCGGAAACCTTGATTGCCTCCAGTACGGCGTCGCAGAGCTGCGCATCCGCCGACACATTCGTCTTTTCAATATACTTGATCAACTGCGGTGCCATAACCCCGACGAGAATTGCCATAATGGCAATTACAATGATTAATTCCACCAGGGAAAAACCATCATTTTTCAAAGTTTTTTTCATTTGTCCTCCTCCTCTTAGAATAATTGTCTGTTCTCCTGTTTCCCTTTTTGAAAAAACTTACAATTATAATATAATCCCCACTCTATTTTAAACATATCAATTACTGCGGATTTTTCAATTCTTTTTTACAGAAAATGAAAAAAACGACATGAAAAAAGGGGCCGCTTAAGCGACCCCTTCAGAGGAGAATATTGTATGATGATTATTCGATGGAAATCAGTTTCTTTTCTTCGACCTTCTCTTCTTTTTCCTTCTTCGGAACATTCATGGTCAGGATACCGTCGTTGAAAGCGGCTTTGATATCTTCCTGCGTTACGGCCTCTCCTACATAAAAGCTTCTGGCGAAGTTTCCGTAGTAACGCTCCTTGCGGATGTAATGGCCTTCCTTGTCTTTTTCTTCATTCTCGGTCTTGTGCTCGGCGCGAACGGTCAGATAACCGTCTTTCAGTTCTGCCTCCACTTCTTCTTTCTTAAATCCCGGAAGTTCCATGTCGATGATGTAACCGTCCTCCGTCTCACGGATATCGGTATGCATGATTGCTGCGCCTCCGTTTGCATGACGTGCAGGTGCCGGTGCAAAGAAATCATCATTGAAGAAATCATCAAATAAATTGTTGTTGTGTGTAAAAATAGCGGGTCTTAACATAGTGTTCGCCTTCCTTCTTCTATTTGGGGATACAGACGTAATCAGAAGCTCCATCGTATTTCCTTTCTGCGATGAGACCGGTTGGTCTGCATCTCTTGTTTGATTTGTTATACATATTATATAACACTATTTGTTAGCACTGTCAATAGGTGAGTGCTAATTATTTTGAAAAATTTTTAAATGTCCCGTTTTATCCGGCGCTTTCAAACTGGGAAGCATATAACGTTGCGTAGAATCCGCCCGCCGCAAGCAGTTCTTCGTGACTGCCCTGTTCCACGATATGACCGTCTTTCATGACCAGAATCACGTCCGCGGAGCGGATTGTGGAAAGGCGGTGTGCTACAATAAAGGTGGTTCTGCCCTTCATCATTTTCTCAAATGCATTCTGGATCTTTAATTCCGTTCTGGTATCGATGGAGGAAGT
>DLBG01000132.1:7378-33362 GCA_002494135.1 Lachnospiraceae bacterium UBA7027 | reverse complement strand
GAACCGATTCCGCCGGAGGCTCCTGTTATCATGACCGTTTTATTCATAGGTTATTCTCCTGATTGTTAAATCACGATTTAATACTCTAAACCACAGATTTTAAAGCCATCTGCGGTGCGTTTGCAATAGAAGCGGCACTCGGTAATCATCTCTTTTTCCTGTGTACCGTAGAGCAACAACATCTGGTTGACATTCATCTGGCAGTAGAAGTGATCTTCATCGTACGGATTGAACTCGATAATCTCGCATTCCTCACTCTTAATCCTGTGCCAGGGATAATACTGTCTTGAGGTTCCGTACTCAACCATCTGCAGGTAATTGGTGCCCGGCATGAAGTAAGGAGAGGCGGCAGCCTGGGTTGCATCGTTTGCCACATAGTGGATGTATGCAAGGGAGGCTTTTTCCATGAAGGCCTTCATTTCTTCTTCTTTTTCCGCGGAGACGGTGAAAGGAACTTTGTACATGCCAAGCGAGGAATCGAAGGCAGGCTTGATCTTTGTACCGTCCGAAGATACCGCTTCCACGGTGGCTTCTTCATAGAGTCCTTTGATTAAATAGGTTTTGATTTCGGGTAAAACGACATCGTCCTTAAAATATTCTTCCCCCTTTGCCTTCTCGGAGTTATAGGCATAGGAGGCGGAAACATCGTGCCCGTTTACGGTCACTTTGTATCCGGAAGGGCATCTGAAACGGACTTCATGCTGCGCGTCCGTGTAAAATTCAAACAATTCCGCTTCCCAGACAGGCAGTTTGTAGGGCCTGGTCTGAGTCTCGGATTTCTTTAATTTTAATTTTGCAACGATGTAGCGGTCTGCGGTGATGTAGTATTCGGGAGAATCCGGAGTGTAATCGGAGGTTTTGGAGAAGGCAATGCTTTTTCCTTCGACTAATGAGGACATATGGTGATAAAGGTTCTCCTCGGTCTCAAACTCGGTGATTGCGGGCTTCTCCGTCTGGAGATTGTGTATGGAAGCCATATCGTTTTTTACGACCATGGAAACAATTTTCTCCGCCACATGCTCGGGCAGGGAAGCCTGGTATTCGGCTTCGTAACTTGTCAGATACTGGTAGAATTTGCCGTCGAACAAAACCACGGCCAGAATCAGAAAGAAGAACCAGATTCCGATGAAAACCCAGAAAGGATTGATATGCCGGATCCGTTTGTCTTCGGAAAGAGGAACAATTTCGGGGGAACGGTATTCGCCCATTCTCAGTCCCTCCTTTCCACAATGAAGGCCGTGGGAATTTTACGGTTACGCATGGTGCAGCTCGAAACGACTTCTTCGTCGTTATATACCATGGAGGAAGACATACCGCCGTCAAGATTCGCTGCGTTGACGGCACCGAATTTCTCCATTTCGGTAACAAGATCGGCCATGGAAGCGCCGAGGGAATACGTCTGTCTGCCTTCGATTACGAGCAGTAAAACCGCACCGTCCGCACGCTGTCCGATGGCGGAACGGGGATTCAGTCCCGAGCCGGAACCGGCCATGGCAGCGGATTTGCCGTTTACAATCAGGGCGGGACCGAAGGTTACGGCATCACGCATTCCGAGGGACTGCGCGTAGCCGACGCTCATGCGGCCTACCACAAGTACGTCATCCTTTGTAAAACCGTAGATATCATATACACTTCCGGGATCGCCCATGCGGAGCACGCCTTCGGAGAAAACCACACCCTGGGGCTGTCCGCCGGTACCGATACCGGCTTCGTCATCATATTTACCGCCGTTGATTCCGCCAACGGCATTGTATTTTTTCACGATTTCCGGAAGGGTAAGTCCCGGAGCGCCGATGCCGTAAGTATCAATGGTTCCGACTATTACGCGGGAGGGATCGAAAACGACCATCATTTTACCGCGATAGGTCGGACCGTGCACTTCATAAATGGTAATGCCGTCGCCGTCCGGATCCTCGGGATTCTCAGCCTGTTCCTCCCCGCCGTTTGCATCGGCATCATCATGTTGTGCAATCTGAATCAGAGAAGTATTGGTAACTTCCTTAAATTCCTGCGTGCTGTTGCTTGCCATGATGGCCTTGACCTGATCTTCGGAAAGATACAGATCCACCAAAACACCTCCGACACTGGATTCCTTGGCGGATGCCACAAACAGGTCACGGAATCTGGGAGAGGGTCCCAGGTGAATAAAATACAAAAGCACGAAGAAACCCGCCAGAACCACCACTACGGTGCCTCCGAGCCACAGCAATATAGACAAAGCTATACGGGCTATTTTGTTGATTTTTTTGCGTTTCTTTTTCTTCATTTCTATCCATTAATATGCTATTTCGCATTCATTCCATCGTATCATACCATATTTAGTGGTTTTGTACAACAAAGAATGAGAAATACCACTAGAAATATGAGTGCACTTTTGGTCATATTACACATAAATAGTGACAAAATGATTAAAATGAAGTAAAATACAAATGAATTCAAAAAGGGGTTCCGCACAGATGTCAAGCACATTTGCGGAATGTTTCGGAGGTCTGGATGTCCAATCTGAAGCACTATATTGAGGGGATAAAAAACGGAGAAGGTTTTTTTGACGAAGCCTTCAAGTTAAATGTTATTTTAAATGCGCTTTGCATCATACATGCGGTATATGCGATTGTATTATTTGCGTTCGGCTACAGCTTCCTTGGGGCGTATGCCGTCGGAACGGCGGTTTTCTATCAGCTGCTTCGTATTCTGATACAGAAAGGCGCTTATCGGACCATTATCATTCTTTCCATTGCGGAAGTCTGGATTTTCAGTTCGATCAATGAGATTTATCTTGGAAGGGCATGCAGTTTTGCCTTCCTGATTCTGGGAACCATACCGGGAGTGTTCTATTTTGCACTGACCTGGAATATCTATAAAAACAAAGAGCTGGTGAGTTTTCTTTTTTCGCTGGCTGCGATGGTGATTTATTCCGGCCTTTACGCTTATGACGTAATCAATCCGAAATCCATTCTGCCGATTAAGAGGTACATGGAAATCGTACTGACCGGATACAATTATCTGGTTGCATTCTTTGTCATTATCGGATTTTTAATGCTTCTTCACTGGGATATGGCGCAGAAAACCACGTCGCTTTCCCATAAAAACGTGGCGCTGAACGTGGAAGCAAACCGCGATCCGCTGACCGCGTTATACAACCGCCGTTTTATGGACCAGAAACTGGAAGAGAAGATGGAACTTCTCCAGGCGGAAGGCCGTATCTTCGGTCTGATTCTCTGTGATATTGATAATTTTAAAAAGGTTAACGATACATTCGGACATGAGTCCGGCGATGATGTTCTGGTGAATGCGGGACGTGTGCTGATGAGCGGTCTTCGTGAGAATGACGTTGTCTGCCGCTGGGGCGGTGAGGAATTCTTAATCGCCATCGACGGCAACAAGAAAATTACCCAGGATGTTGCGGAACGTATCCGTGTCATGATTGAGGACATGGTTGTTGTTTCCCATGGCTATTCCATCAAGATTACGATGACCTTCGGCGTGTGCGAATCCACTCCGGGATTTTCGATTGACAAGCTTGTGGGAATCGCAGATGAGCGCCTCTATAAAGGAAAACAGAACGGTAAAAACCAGGTTGTTACGGAATAAATCAGGAAGCATTTTCGGACCGGCCGTTTTACTGCCGGTCCGATTTATCTGTCCGGACAGTGAAAGAACAGGTCCGGAAAGGAAATACAGGGAGAAAATGAAAAACGTTCGAAGCGTTGAGGAGCGCTTCGTATGAAGAGGGAAATCAAGGGGAAAAAGTTATGAGGAAGACAAATCTTAAGGTATCCGCAAATTCACAGTCTGCGAAGTCGCAGCTATCCCTGCGTAAAAGAATCAGAGAAACACTTGCCATGGCACTGAGTCTGTTAATGGTCTTCAGTGTTGTTGGTATGCCGCTGGAAGCAGTTGCAAAGGACTACACGGAAGAAAGCGTCGGCAGCCTGAAGGAAGGCACATATTACTGGGAAGGAGATACACTGACATTTCCGTCGGACAGTACTGCGGCAAAATGTTATCTTGTCAGCAGAGGCATAGATGCTGCAATGCCGGAAACATACATGACAGAAGATTTGTCAGGAGAGAGACTGACAGCTACCGGAGATTATTTCAAGAATCCCGTCATTACATTCAAACATCGTGATGCCGACTCTTTTCCGGCATTTGTAAAGAGGAATACGCTTTCCGTATACAGACTGCAGTCCGTAACGCATGACTATGATGATATACTGACCTTTTATTGTACCTATGGTTTTCACATCGACTATCAGGATGACAATGTGACAGACACCTTCTGTGTCGCCAGTGCCCCCGGTTACGATATTCAGTTTGTTTCGAACGATGCTGCTCCTACGGTTGCAGCAGATCCGGAACGGGGTGATTTGCTCGGATGGTCCACTGTTTCGGATTATGACGGGACGGAAGGACTCTTCTTTAAAGCCGGAGAAACTATTTCATTTTTGGTTTTGGGAGATTCGAACGATACTTCCGCATTTGATACTTCCGCAATCGGGACGGTTTCTTCCGGTGTTATGAAGTTGTATCCGGTATACAGCCTTACGGAGTCCGAGGGAACCATGGAAGTTACAATGTCGGACTATAAAGAAGCAAATGCTTCGGATGTTTCGAATCCAGCCCCGACCGGATATACGGGTTCCGACAGAACTTTCAGCTGGAAGTATTACGAAACGGATAAAGATGGAGCCGTACTGGATGAAACGAAGTACACCACAGCTCCTCCGACTTCCGCCGGATATTATCTGGTAGTGGTTACCGCGGAAAAAACAGATCCTGTATTAAATGACGACGGTCTGATCGAAAGCTTCGGATATCCCGAAGAAACCGCATCTGCATCTTTTACGGTAACGGGTGTTCAGGATGGTATCGTTTTCAATCCGGAGAATAAAACCGCATATTTTAAGGCCTTTGGACATACCATGCTGGTAGAAGACCTGGTAACCGGTATCAAAGGCGGAGCAACACTGCATTTCCAGCTGGACATGGGCGGATCTGTTATAGGACTTCAAAAGGACCAGTATGTTGATGAAGCGGTGAGTTCCACCAAAATCAAAATCTACACGGACGCTACGGATTTATACGAGGCCTATGAAAGCGACTGGTACAGCCTCCCTATTGTTTACTGTGAATGGCCGGAAGAAGCATGCACGATCGAAGGTACCAAAGTCGAAGGCGTTACGTTAAACGGCATGGATGTTTACAACGGAGCCGTAAAGGTGATTCCGCCGGAAGGGTATGTCATCATTAACGATTATGATATTCGCAATCATGACGGCTATGATTTTCCACGCGGCGTTTTCGTAAGAGAATCCGACGGTGCGGAAACCGCATGGGGAGATTATTTCGAAGAAGGCATATGGATTGATATCGACAGTCCCGAGATTCGTCCGGAGACTCTTACACTGGATGGCACAGAATCCGGGGAAGAAATCGGAGCAACCGCTACGTTCGCAGCAAAAGAAGTTAAGTTCGATGTGGATGACAACCATTATGATGTATATGATTATTCGGATGATCCCGAGTACTTCGGGGATGATCCCATTGAGATCATAAGTTATCCGTCTTTAGTATCCGTTACCGTTGACGGGGAAGCGCTTGCACTTACGGATAATGCACTGGCTCATGTAAAACTTACCAACAATACGCCGAAGGCAAAAACTTTTACGGTAGTTGCAACGGATATTGCAAATCACAAAACGACCTGGAAAATCACCCTGGATCCCGAACTGGAAACAGCACCGGATCCCGCATATACTCTGGAAGGAACACAGGGAAAGAACAATTATTTCATCTCCGGGGACATCACCATTAAGCCTGCGGACGGATACACCATTTCCGCTACTCCGGAAGATCCGGACAGTTTTACGGATGAAATCGAATATGATGAAGAAATCGAAGAAGTATGGCTGTATCATACCGAGACCGGTAAATATACCGAAGCCGTACCTTTCGAAGAAGACGTATTAATCGATACACAGGCACCGGAAATCGGTGATGCCGTGGATGAAGAGGAGAATGAAGTTACGTTATCCGACGGTGCCGAACTGGAAGTACGCAGCCTGCACTTTACGGTGGAAGATGATCAGATTCTGAATTCCGTAACCCTGAATGGAACCGCACTTTCCCTTGTGGACGGCGTTGCCGACGTAAAACTTTATGCATCCAAAGAAGATACGGCATATGAACTGATTGCCGAAGACAAAGCCGGTCTTACAAAGAAGATAACCTTTACAATCAAAGCATCCGACGTTGCAGCATCCGGTAAAGCAGTCGCCGTGGAAGGCCTTGTTTATGACGGGTCTTCTCAGGAACTGGTAACGGCACAGGATGTTGAGAACGGTGCTATTATGTACAGCTTCACCAAGGACGGAGAGTATTCCGAAACCGTTCCGACCAAAGAGGCAGCAGGTACCTATACCGTCTGGTATAAGATTGTCGGAGACGAAGAAGAACTTAACGGAGACGCACATGCCGCATATGCGGATACGGAACCGGCATCCGTAAAGGTGACGATTGCTCAGAAAGAAATCAGTCTCGTATGGAGTAATACGGCATTCACTTATGATAAGCAGTCCCATTGTCCCACTGTCGTTCCCGGCGGCGTAGTGGACGGAGATATCTGTAATCTGACCGTAGAAGGTGGACAGGTAAGTGCAGGTACATATGAGGCCGAAGTGACGGCACTTTCCAATACAAATTACAAGCTCCCGGAAAATGTTACGGTAAGTTTCACCATCGCTGCACGCGAAGCGGTTTTATACTGGAGCAATACGGAGTTTACCTATGACGGAGAGCAGCACGTTGCAAAGGCAGTTGTCAGCAACCTGCTGGAGGGAGATATCTGCAGCGTAACCGTAAGCGGTGGTAAGACGGATGCCGGTACTTATACGGCTACGGCAACTGAACTGAGTAACGGAAATTATGCATTACCGGATGAAGTAACGGCTTCCTTTACCATAGCGGGGAAGACGGTCGGATTCGTCTGGGCGAATACATCGTTTGTATATGACGGAGAGGAGCATTGTCCTACAGTAACCGTGACGGGACTGGTCGGAAACGATACCTGCACAGCAACGGTAACGGGTGCTGCAATTACAGCCGGAACCCATACGGCTACCGTAACGGCACTTTCCAATCCGAACTACATTCTTCCGGAGAAAGTAACCACAGAATTTACCATTGAAAAAACCGGTACGGTAATCACCAAAGATCCGGCAACCATAACCGGTTTGATTTATAACGGAACCGCACAGACGCTGGTGGAAGCCGGCGAAGTGGAAGGCGGAAAACTCCAGTATTGCCTTACCATAGGCGGTGAGTACAAAGACGAAATTCCGACTGCAACCGATGCAAAGAAATATACGGTTTATTACAAAGCAGTTGCCACGGATGGCAATTATCAGTCGGATGGATCCAAAATCTTCAGTGTGGAAGTTACCATTAGTCAGAAAACGGTTGGCATTGAATGGGAAAACAAAGCCTTTATCTACAATAAAGAGGAGCAACTGCCCCAGGCAGTTGCCACCGGCCTGATTGAAGGCGATGTCTGCACGACAACCGTGGAAGGTGCGCAGGTAAATGCCGGAACTTATACGGCCACCGTAACGGCACTTTCCAATGCAAACTATAAGCTTCCCGAGGCCGTTTCCATGGCCTTTACGATTCAGCCCATTGAGGCCGAACTGCAGTGGGAGAGGATAGAATTTTATTATGACGGAAAAGAACATTGCATTACCGCAAATGTCAGCAATCTTCTTGACGGCGACAGTTGTAGCGTAACGGTAACCGGCGGCGGAATCAATGCAGGAACTTATACCGCAACGGCAACTGCACTTTCCAATCCGAATTATGCATTGCCCGAATCGGTAACGGAAGAGTTTTCCATTAATCCGAAAGACGTTTTCATCACCAAAGAGCCGGCTGAAAAAACTCTTTCCTACACGGGATCCGAACAGGAACTGATCGTGGCCGGAACTGCTACGGAAGGCGGGAAAGTGGTTTACAGACTGCAGGGAGCCGAGAACTTCTCGGATTCAATTCCCATCGGAAAAGAAATCGGTGAATATCGCATTCAGTATACGGTGGAATCCGTTGATACGAACCATTCCGGCGGATCGCAGGGCGGAGAACTTACCGTGGTAATCGCCCCGAAGACTCTGACACTTTCCTGGAGTGATACCGAGTTTACCTATGATGACAAGGAACATCTTCCTACAGCTTCCTTAAACGGCGTTGTGGAAGGTGAAAAAGTAACCGTAACCGTAACCGGTGCCAGGAAAGAGACCGGCAAATATACGGCAACGGCAACCTTTGCCGGTGAGGATATTTCCAATTACAAACTGCCGGAGAATACATCCGTTGAATTTACGATTAAACAGAAAGAAGAACCCAAGAAGGAAAAGGCAACCGGATCGGCTTCCGTTACCATGGGAAGCTTCATCTTCGGCGGAGCTGCAACTACACCTGTAGTTACATCCTCCACACATGATACATCCAAGGCAAGCATTTCTTACAAGGCATCCGGCGCTCCGGACGACGCATATACCGGAACAAAGCCGACGGGTGTCGGAACCTATACGGTTCGTGCGATTTTGCCTGAAAATGATAACTACAAGCAGTACGTAGCGACAGGAACCTTTACCATTTCCTATCTTCCTGTTCCGGCCGGATCTTATGAGATTACCGGAAAGCAGGGCACCGGAGGATGGTTTACTTCCGAAGTACAGCTAACTCCTGCAGCCGGATATGAAATCTCCATAGGAGACAGATCTTCCTTCAAGACCTCTTCCGTAACACTTACCGAAGAGATGGCAGGAAGAACGTTCTACATCCGTAGTACAAATACCGGCGAACAGACGGCGGGTATAACCATAGCTGCCATGCAGATTGATACGGATGCTCCGACCATCGAAATGGAAGAGAATAATGTTTATTTCTGCGATGAAGAAGGAAAGCTTCTCGGTATGGCAAACGACAAGAACCTGGATAAGGTTTACGTCAACGGCGTTGAAGTGGAAGTAACGGATGGCGACGGAGTAAAGACTTTTGATCTTCCGGTGGACAGAAAGAAACAATCCGTTAACGTAAAAGTTGTGGACAAGGCCGGAAATGAAAAGAGCATGGTTGTCATTACCGCACCTGCATGGATGAAGAGCGGCGTGGTCGGTGAAGGCGAGTTTTACTTAGAGCCAAAGAACCGGTACGGCACTCCCACGGAAGGAACCTGCACCTTAGAAGGTGATGCATCCACATATATGCCGGGTGTGAAGTTCTTCACAAAGAAGGAAGGTTTCCATACTTTCCATGTACAGCATTGATACAGACATGTCGGAGAATATGTTTTTGGTGACAGTATAAGTTCTGTAAAAGGGGACAGAAATATGAACAAAGGTAAAAAAGGCTTACTGATAGGCATTATTGCCGGAGGCCTGGTAATAGCGGGAGGTCTGGTAGCGTTAATCATCCTCCTCGGAAAGAAGCAGGACACTTTCCGCGTCATCAAGGTTATGAAAGCGGAAGGACACTGCTATGTCACAAGAGGAGACGTGACGGATCTGGAAGCCTATGAAGGAATGGCGCTCCAAAGCGGCGACTACATCCATGTGGACGGAAACAGTTCCATGGTGCTGATGCTGGATGAAGACAAGCTTGCGTATGTAGAGCAGAATACCGATTTTAATTTGATTGCCGAAGGAAGCAGTAAGGACAGCCGGACGAAAATCGAGCTGACCAAGGGTGCTTTAACCTGCGAGATTCAGAAAGATCTCGGAAGCGGTTCCACATATGAAGTCAACACACCGAACTCCACAATGGCTGTGCGCGGAACATCCTTCCGTGTAGAAGTAACCGATGTGGATACCATTAAGAAAGTTCTTGAGAGCAGTGCGGTTCAGCCTTCCATGCTCTTCATGGCTAAGACACTGGAAAGCTCGGGCATTCAGGGCATGAACACCATTACGCGTCTTACCGTAACGGACGGAACCGTTTCGGTACAGCTTCATGACGAGAATGGCAATAAGATTGGTGACGAGATTGACTTTAAGGTTGATACGGATGTCTTAATCGGCGGTAATGATTCCAACAGCTGCATCATAAAACAGATTACGGGAATCGATCCCTCGACCTTCCCTGCAATTACGATTGAGTTCTTTATCGATATAGCAACCGGCAGCGGTAAAATGGTAATCTCCCTGGATGACTTAAAGGATCAGGATAACAAGAATAAGGGACCGCACATGGTAACCTTCATGTACGGATCGACCGTATTCGCGACACAGACCGTGGATTATGAGGCGAAAGCCGAAGAACCGCAACTGATGCCGGAAGAGTCGGGACACTGGGATGTTGACTTCAGCCTGCCGGTAACAACGGATACGCTGGTATACTGGGTTTCGGATAACTAACAGAAAAGATTGAACAGGAGTTTTTGTTCCTTGAAAAACGCCTTAAGCACATTCAGACAAATGATAATTGCAGGAGTCCTTGCAGCGCTTTGCTGCATAGGACTCCTTCTTGTGTCGTCTTTGATTCCGCAGGAGAGTATTGCAGCCAATGCGAAGGCTTCCGCGGATTATTATATGTCGCATCTTCTGTTTGAAACGCAGATTGAGAATCAGTCCGCAACCAAGAGAGATAACTATGCGGACTGCATTTCCTCGTGCATAGCCTGGCAGCTGGGCAATCGAACACCTGTCACCGAAACCGCGCCGGACGGCGAAAAGCTTGCAGCAAATGACCGCTCGAATATTTGGCTTAATATCCTCGAGGCCCGCTATAACCGGGGAGAGCAGGAGAATGTCAATGAGGGATTTTACCATGCGGTTTATGAAGGTGCCGCAGGCAATCAGACCTACTCGAGGTACTGGCACGGAAGTGCGGCCGTAATCCGTCTTCTCTATCCGTTCATGGACATTTCCGCGATGCGAATTGCCATGCTGATTGCAGGTATTGCACTGTCGCTTGCCTGGGTTGCATATCTGGTCTTTAAACGCGAATATGCCATTGCGACCGCATATCTGCTGGGCAGTGTTGCAATCAGGGCTGTATTCGCCTTTACGTGCTTTGAATACGCATATGTGTGCCTTATGGTACCTGTTTTTTCCTTCCTCGTATACTTTATCTGCAGGGAGAGAGAGATACAGGCGGGAACAGCCCGTTATGTGACTGACAATACAGAGAAAACCGGCAAAAAGTCTTTCGGAATTGCCGCAATCAGAATGGAAACCATATTCTTAATTGCGGGCATTCTTACCTGTTTCTTTGATTTTCTGACTGCCGAAACATTAACGTTTACGATTCCGGCATTCATTCTTTTTGCCTGCCTTGAGCGAACGGACGACAGGCCGTTTGTCATTGTCCGGGAGAATGATAATAAGAGCGGGAAAGCGGGAGCATGGAAACTGTTTATTATTATCGCTGCAAGCTGGATGACGGGATATGCGGGAATGTTTTTGTTAAAATGGTTACTCACCCTGCTTTTCCTGGGAAAAGAAGAGTTTATGAGCGCTTTAAGTACAGCGGCCGAGCGCAGCATCGGAGCCGTACATGAAACCAATAACCTGGCTTCACCGACCGTCGGAGTGGTCGTAAGAATCGTAAGAATACTTTCCTCTAATTTTGCCTGTCTTTTCGGATTGCCCGATTCTTTAAACGAAAGAGCCACATGGCTGATTCTTATCGGCATCTTTGCGGCAATCGGTCTGCTTTGGTTCTTCCTTCGCAAAAAAGACGAAAAACGCACCAAAGGCAGTGCGTCGAAGCAAAAAAAGAAGAAGGATTACTCCTTCCTCTTTGTGTATCTGATTCTGATGCTTCTTCCTATAGCACGATTCTTTGTGCTTTCCAATCATGCATACATGCATTATTTTTTTACCTACCGTGCCCTCATGGCAACCGTGACGGCAGGCACTTACGTATTCATAAAAACTACTGTGCTGAATTCTCTGTTTGTTCCTCAGAATCGTCCTCTTCCTCATCGGAATCGGGGAGCTCGCTGATAACACGGTTTCTGCCGTGCTCTTTTGCATAGTACAGTTTCGCATCCACCGCTTCCACATTTTCTTCTGTGGTAAGTTCGGGATTGATTTCACTGACACCGAAACTCATCGTCACCTTAATGTCCGTACCTTCAAAGGTAATGACGCTTTCTTCGATTAACGAACGCAGTCTTTCCGCAAGCACTACGGCTTCCGCGGTGGATTTGTGCGGAAGTAAGAGGATAAATTCCTCGCCGCCCCAGCGGAACGCACCGTCATCGATACGGATGGAGTTCTGCAGAAGATTGGCTACAAATTTTAACACCTCGTCACCTGCATTATGTCCGTAGGTATCGTTTACACGTTTAAAATGGTCGATATCGCACATTATGATGGAAGCCTTCTCGAAAATACGAAGGGTGGCAATTCGTCTTTCGTAGTGCGCATGCAGACCGCGGCGGTTGCGGAGTCCGGTTAAGGGATCTTCCATGGCCTCGTTGTAAAGCATGTAGGATTCCAGACTTCTGCCGCAGAAAGCGGTGGCGAGAGAGAGACGCTTTACGTCTTCCTCGGTGAATTCGCCGTCGGAGCCGTCCACATTGATTTTATTGACTGCCTGATAGGCACCGATTACCTTGCCTTCGTTGTTGGTTACTGGCATGGTAAGAATGGATTTCGTCACATAGCCGGATTCTTTGTCCACGGCGGGATTGAATCGCGGATCGTTGTAGGGATCGTTGATGATCAAAATTTCATTGCCGGACATTGCCGCACCGACCAGACCGGAGTTTTCGGGAATGGTGATGGTGTCGATTCCGAGAGCCGCAAGAGTCCATACCACGTGTCTTCTTTTGTCCCAGAACCAGAAACTCGCACGGTCTGAATTTACCAGTGCCTTTCCCAAATCCGTTAAGAGGAAGAGCGTTGTGGAAAGCTCCTTTTCCTCGAAAAGACGCGACATGTAGTAAAATATTTTTTCCAGTAATTCATCGCTTGAGAGATACTTCTTCTGATCCATAAAATTCCCCTTTCTTACGTGTTACATTCAACACTGTAAAGATTATAACATAACGTATTTTGATTGCGATAGTGGGTTTTCAAAAAAGGTAAATATTGATAAAATAGGAGTATGAAAAATTCATCAAAAGGCAAACATACATGGTTACTGATTCTGCAGGCGCTGCTTCTCGGAGTGCTTGCTTTTGTATTTTGTTACAATGATATTCTGTTTTCTTTGGACAGCCTTTATCGCGACAACGCATATCAGCGTTCCCGCGGGGTGAACCAGTCGATTAAAATCATCGCAATCGACGAGAAAACCTTAAACGAATACGGACCGTACGGAACCTGGGACAGAAGCGTCTATGCCGATGTCATCGATACCCTCGGAGAGTATCCCGCCGTAATCGGTTTCGATATTCTTTTTATCAGCGAGATGACGAAGGAAGGCGATGCAAGACTTCTTGAATCCGCGCAGAAAAACGGAAACGTGGTTTTTGCCTCGCATATCGATTTTGATACCGTGGTCAGAACGGATGAGGAGGGAAAACAGTACCTGGATTCGAAATACGTACGGGCCATGGAAATGCCTTTTTCCGGTGATGCCGTTACCACCGGTTATGTGAATGTTTCCGCGGACAACGACGGTATCGTTCGTCGTACACTGCCGACATTCATGAATAAGGACACGAATGAATTTTATACGGGCTTTTCGTATCAGATTTATAAATCTTACTGCGAGAAAAAAGGAATCCCTTCGAACACGGCTTCTACGGACAGTGTCGGAAACCAATGGATTTACTATGCCGGCAAACCGTTTGATTATGAGGCGGTTTCAATGTCCGATCTGCTTTCTGGCAAGGTGGATCCGAGAGTGTTTACGGACTGTATCGTTTTAGTCGGTGCCTATGCAAACGGTCTGCAGGACCAGTTCTCGGTACCGAATTCCGCAAACGAAATGTTCGGAGTGGAAATCAATGCGAACATTTTGCAGGGATATCTCGACAATACCTTCCCCGTGCCGGTGAACCGCTTTGTAATGGCACTGATTACGGGGCTGATTGTTTTCGTACTGTTTTTGCTGTTCTCGAAACTGCGTCTGAAATGGGGCTCGGTTTTATTCGTGGTAATGGAAGTACTGGTGGTTTTCCTTGGAATCATTCTGTTTACGAAGGCGGATTTGATTCTTCCGGGCGTATATTTGCTGATTTTTATCTTCCTGGATTACGTATTTGCCCTCATCGTCAATTACATTTCGGAGTGGCTGTCGAAACGTAAAATCGCTTCGGCTTTCCGGAAATACGTTGCTCCGCAGGTTGTTGACGGAATCATGAAAACGGGCGAATTCCAGGTGAAGCTCGGCGGTGAAAACAGAGACATTGCGGTACTTTTCGTGGATATCCGCGGATTTACGCCGCTGTCCGAAAGCTTAAAGCCCGAGCAGGTTGTTGAAATTTTAAATGAATATCTGAACCTGACCACAAGTTCCATTTTTAAAAACAGCGGAACGCTGGATAAATTCATCGGCGATGCAACCATGGCGGTTTTCAACGCGCCGTTCGATCTTAAGGATTATGAGATGCAGGCACTGCGCACCGCAAAGGACATTGTATCCGGCGCCAAAGCGCTTGAAAAATCCTGCATGGATCGTTTCGGAAAGAAGGTGGCCTTCGGTGTCGGCGTCAACTGCGGCGAAGCCGTTGTCGGAAACATCGGTTGCGATTTCAGAATGGACTATACGGCCATCGGTGATACGGTCAATACCGCTGCACGTCTGGAAGCAAATGCGAAAGCCGGACAGGTTTTAATCAGTGAATATATTTATGAACGTGTAAAGGATAAAGGCGTAAAGGTTGAGCCGATTGGAGAGATTCCTCTGAAGGGTAAATCCAAAGGCGTCTTTGTATACCAGTTAACCGAGATTGACGGGGAAAAGGTAGGGGGAGAGTCATGAGTCAGTTTCTGATTATTCCGAACAGGGAACAAATTGAAGAGAGTCTGGCACTTTGCGTGGAGTATAATCTTTCGTTTGAACTGAATGATTATTTCCATCCGAATACGCTGGACGATGAGGAAAAATGTGCCGAAATCACGCGGTTTTACAATGCACTGAATGCACCCGTTCTTACGTCTCACGGGGATTTCTTTGATGTGCTTGTTTTCAGCGAGGATAAGAAGATTGCCGCCATCTCCGAACAGAGAATTGTTCAGAGCATGGATGCAGCTAAGGCGGCAGGTGCGGGAGCGGTGATTTTTCACAGCAACATGGAACCGTTTATTACGGCGGAAACATACCGCAACAACTGGCTTGATAAAAACGAAGAAGTGTTCCGCAGAATCTGCGCGAAGTACCCGGACATGAATGTTTATATGGAGAATATGTTCGATACGGAGCCGGACGAGATTGCAAATCTGGCAGAGCGGATGACGGATGTAGCAAACTTCGGCATCTGCTTTGACTATGCGCATGCGTATCTGACCTCTACGCCGTTACTTGTCTGGGCGGAGGTGCTGGCGCCTTATATCAGGCACGTACACATCAACGATAACGACGGAAGAAACGATTTGCATCTTGCGCTCGGCGACGGCACCATCGATTGGGTAAAATTCCTAAAACTCCGCGAAATGTATTTTACGAATGCGAGTGTTTTGATTGAAACCACTCCGATCGAGAACCAGAAAAAATCGCTGAAGTTTATGAAAAAGATGGGGTTCTTTAAATGAAAACCGTATACTACGAAACAATAGACTCCACAAATGAGGAAGCAAAGAGGAGGTTCGCTGCCGGAGAGGCGGAACCTCTTTTGATATGGGCGAATATGCAGACGGCCGGAAAGGGAAGAAACGGACGCAGTTTTTATTCGCCGGAGAATACCGGGCTGTATTTTTCCGTCCTTTATCCCTGCAGCAGCAAACAGATGCTTCAGGATTTTATCTTCGTAACCACAGCGGCAGCAGTAGCGGTATGTAAATCACTTCGCAAGAATACCGGCGCAGATGCCGGAATCAAATGGATTAACGACGTCTATGTGGGAGGGAAAAAAGCCTGCGGAATCCTTGCGGAAGCGACATACAGAGGGGACGAACTCGGTGTTATTGTGGGGATCGGAATAAATCTTTCGACGAAGGATTTTCCGAAAGAAATATCGGATGTGGCGTCCGGAATCGGCGATTTTACAAAAGAGCAGCTGCATGAAATGAGGGAAGCGATTCTGGCGGATGTCGGGGATGCGTTATGTGACTATTTTAAGAATCCGTCGGATCATTCGGCTATTATTGCAAGTTACAGGGAAATGTCTGTCGTACTGGGAAAGGAAGTTTCATTTGTCAGACAGGGCGAGAATGAGATACACGGTATCGCGAAAGACATTCTGGATGACGGCAGCCTTTTGGTTGCCTGCGAGGACGGAGAGCACATATTAAACAGCGGAGAAATCCATCTGTCGTTTTACCGGTAACGGTAAGATTGCCGGTAACAGCAGGATTGCAGGTGACGGTAAGACACAAAAAAACCCGGCCGGTCGGTCGGGTTTTTATATGGATCAATGTTCGATGATTCACGGATTTACTTAAAGGTAAGATCTCCCCAAACATCATTCGGGATTAAGGAGATGTAAGTCTTACCGGTATTCAGCTGAATCTCTTCGCCGGTCTCGGTGATGACATACTTGGTGATGTCGGTTTCACCGTTCTTGCTCCACTTGATGTTGATGACTTTGCCTCTGGTGATGTATAAGCCTTCGGAGGAATTCACCACGTCGTAAATCATGTATCCGTTTGCGTCGTAGGTTCTGTATCCGGTTTTCTGAAGAATTACGTTGTCAAAGGAAAGAACCTTGTTGCCGTCTAAGGGATCGATGTGAGCCTTGCCGTATTCCTTGTACTCATATTTCTTGGTCTGCTCATTGTAATGAAGCTCGGACTTGTTATGAGGATGAGGAAGATAAATATCTTTGGCAGCGGCCGCGGATGCGTAGCCGTCAAGTTTGTTTTCCTTGCCTGCGAAAAGGAAGTGCTCTCCCTTGTAGTAGCTGTTGTAGTTTTCGGAATATCCGGCATCCTTGATTCTCTCGGTCAGACCTTTGAAGGTTCCCTTCGGTCCGGTATAGGTATCGGAGGTTACGTACTCGGTAAACTCGGTAGCCTTTCCGTTTGCAAATCTTGCGAAACCGCCGCTTAAGTTGTTGCAGTAAGGTTTTGCAATGTAATCATTGATGTAGAACGGTCCGCCGTCGTGAACCAGAATCGCATTGTACTCGGCTGCAAGTAAAATGTTGGTCGGACGGGTACTTCTGATGGAACCGAACTGCTCTAAGTTCTTCCAGTCTTTTACGATACACATAAGGCGGGTAACACGGCCGTTTGCGGTAGAATTCATCAGTTCGTATACGACGTCGGCCTGGTTGATTCCGTAGTGATCGAGTGCGGTCAGCTCGTTATCGACCATAACCGCAACGGGACGCTGCTGCTCTAAAGAATTGTCAATCCATTCATTGGTCAGCTCGCTTCTGTAGGAGTTGGGAGGAGGAGTGGTATCCTCAACCTCTTCAACCACTGCTTCGGAAGAAGGAACTTCGGAAGTACGGGGTGTTAAGTCAATGTAGGCCTGGCTGGTGGGTTCGGAATTGCTGTTTCCGCTGCATCCGCCCACAACTGCCGTGGCCGTTGCCAGAACACCAATCAAAAGACCGGTCAGTAATTTACTCTTTTTCATGATCCCTCCTAAAACTTCAGTGTCATATTTCAACACTAGATTTAGCACATTATTGACTATTATACTAAATTTTTAAAATAAAGTAAATTCTTATTTTTATGAGTTTTTCACACACCGCGAATAGGAAAGCGGGCGTATATGTGGTACAATATATAGGCAGACGAACGAAAGAAGGAGAGTTTTATGAATCTGATTTTCATCCGGCATGCAGAACCGGATTATTCCATTGATTCCCTGACGGAAAAGGGTTTCAGGGAAGCAAAGCTTTTAGCCGAACGAACAAAGGACTGGGACGTAAGCGAAGTTTATGTTTCTCCCATGGGCCGGGCGCAGGATACCGCATCCTTTTCCTTAAAGAACTGGGAGGTTGAGGCAACGACCTATGACTGGCTGCAGGAATTCTATTACCGCGTAAAAGATCCCGAAACGGGGGAACCCAGAATTGCGTGGGATTTTATGCCGGAATATTTTACGGCACAGGAAGAACTGCACGATAAGAATTTATGGTACGAAACCGAAGTGATGAAGTCCGGAAAACTGGGCGATTACTTTGAAAGCGTGAAGGAAGGCTTAAACGGGATCCTGTCCGCACACGGATATGAAGCGCTCGGGAAGGGACTGTTTGAGGTAAAATCGCACAGCGACGAAAATATCGTATTTTTCTGCCATCTGGGCGTATCCTTTGCCATGATCGGCTATCTGACGGGGATTGCACCTCCGGTGCTGTGGCAGGGATTTTTCGTTCCGCCCACGGGCGTAATGATTCTTTCCTCCGAGGAACGCATGCCCGGAAAGGCTGCTTTCCGTATGCAGAATTTCGGGGATACCGTTCATTTAAGAGAAGGACGGGAGCCGATTTCGCAATCGGGCTATTTTGCACCGATATTCCAGAAATAGAGAATCGCAGATTATAAGAACCGCGGACCCAAAGAACGGCAGACGCAGAAATCTGCAGATTAAGAGAACTTAAGACGCGGAAAAAACGAATATGAAAACAGGAGGCGGATAAAATGAATCCGACAATGTTGTTGTCACTTAAGAAAAAGTGGGAGGAATTCTCGGTAAGACATCCGAAATTCGTACAGTTCCTCCAGACGGTAATCGCCCAGGGGGTGGGTGAGGACTGTATTATCGACGTTACGGTGACTTTTCCCGACGGAAAGTCCTACCAGTCGAACATGAAGGTTACGGCGGAGGATGTTGAATTAATCCGAGGGCTGGCAAGATAAGAAACCGGTAACAATCCGGGGTCTGGCAGGATAAGCAACCGGACCGCAGCGGGGGCAGCGGCCGGGAAGGAAAGACGGAGGGTTACGTATGAGAATTGAAGCAATGCAGTGTCCGAAATGCGGACGGCAGCTGGAAGTCAATCAGGGGGCGGAGTTTACGACCTGTCCTGCTTGCGGGATGCAGCTGCACATTGATTACAAGGGTTCCGGTTCGGGAAAATCGGACATGAGAACGGTAATCAAGGATGAAATGACCGGACTTCCCCTGGGCAGATGTTTTCTGCCGAACGGCTGGAAGGTAAAAGGCAGTTTCAACGGCGAATGGCAGAGTATGGCCATGCCATATAAAATCGTCATCAAAGCCACTTCCCCGGATAACGGGATTACCGTGGAAGTCAGAAGCGGGGAGATTTTCAACCAGGAAGTGATTCACTACGGACCGAAGAATCCGATGCTTGACCGCATTACCGATCAGGTATACCGTCAGGCGACCGAACCGGGCCGGCCGATTTTTAAAAAGCACGACCTGATGCAGAGTTTCGACTATTTAAATGCCGTGACGTTCGCCGTATTTCAGGGACAGCCCCTGCAGGCGACCATCAAGGCGCAGCTTCCGAGTATGTTCGGAAAGAATCCGCAGGTGCTTCGAAGGATTTATTCGTTCCTGTTCGATTACCGTCATGACTGGGAAATGTCGTTCTCCGCACCGGTTTCCGAGGACTTTTTGCTGGGAATCAAGACCGAATCGGTCTTTCGCAGATATGCTTCCGGAAACCGCATCCGTTTAGTCGGAGCCGATATGGTCTGCAAGGACGTGGAACAGCGTTCCACCGGCAATGAGATGATGTACGGACTGGCCGGCATGATGGTCGGAACCGGACATAAAGGACAGTACAGGGAATGGGGAAGCGAGCTTTTATTCTTCTGTGATATGGAAGTGTCGAGAGAACTCGAAGGCACCAAAGCCTTTATGAGCATCGTGGAAAGCTTTACGCTGGATGACGGAATCACGAAGAAGAGAACGGATTCGATTGACCGCGTGGAGAGAAAACTCCTGATGATGCAGCAGCAGGCCAATGCACAGAACGCCCGCCTTCAGCAGCAGCTGGCGGCCAATCAGGCAAGGCTTCAGCAGACGCTTGCGCAGAACAGCCGCGATATGAGCAATATGATTATGGATTCCTGGAATAAGAAGATGGAGTCGGATTCCCGTATTTCACAGGGGTATCATGAAGCCATCATGGGAGTGAATACCTATGTACGAACCGACGGCTCCACCGTAGAGCACAGTGTGGTTTCAGACCATGTTTACCAGAACCGCTACGGCGATACGGTCGGATTCTCCGGAGGAGATCCGGGACCGATGCCGGGATGGACGGAGCTGGAGAGGAAGGATAATTGATAAGCGGTGTGCACTCATAGACTCCTGCATAAAAAATAGAGACCGTGTAGGTCTCTATTTTTATGCAGGAGAAGGGACTTGAACCCTCATGAGATTGCTCTCACACGGACCTGAACCGTGCGCGTCTGCCATTCCGCCACTCCTGCATCCTAACGTTTTGTTTGAAAAACCCGAAAATCGGAAGGGATTCTCGGGTTTCACTGCGGGAAAAGGGACTTGAACCCTCACGTCGTTTCCAACACTAGATCCTTAGTCTAGCCTGTCTGCCAATTCCAGCATCCCCGCATATCGTTTTGCGACTTTCCTATTTTAACAAGTCCATATTGAAAAGTCAACTTGTTAATTCGGGAATTTTAAGAAAAAAATAAAAAAAGTAGAAAAAAAGAAAAGGAAAACGAAAAATGACGCGGAATACTATAAATGTGAGTTTTCTGCAGGAGGGGTTATGAATATCAGAGAACGACTGGAAATTGAAGAAGAAGAGCTGTTAAGTCCCTACGCATCCTTTAGTGCGAAATCCAGGGGAAGAATCCGCAAAGAGGAAGAATGTGACATCCGTCCGGTTTTTCAGAGAGACCGTGACAGGATTCTGCATTGCAAGGCATTCCGCCGCTTAAAGGATAAAACACAGGTTTTCCTGACACCGGAAGGGGACCATTACAGGACCCGCCTGACCCATACGCTGGAAGTGTCGCAGAATGCGAGGACCATCGCCAAGGCGCTTCGTTTAAACGAAGATCTGGTGGAAGCCATTGCCCTGGGACACGATCTCGGCCACACTCCCTTCGGTCATGCCGGAGAGAGAGCACTGAACGAAATCTGCCCGTTAGGGTTTGAACATAATGTACAGAGCCTCCGTACCGTGGATGTTCTGGAGAAAGACGGAGTCGGTTTAAACCTGACCGCCGAAACCAGAGACGGTATTTTAAATCATCAGACGGCTTCCATGCCGTACACGCTGGAAGGCAAGATTGTCCGCCTGTCGGATAAAATCGCATACTTCCACCATGACATGGATGATGCGGTGCGCGGAGGAATTTTAAAAGAATCCGATTTGCCCAAATCCATCGGAGACGTACTCGGATATACGGCAGCAGAGCGGCTGGATCATTTTATCCACGATATCATCACCACGTCGAAGGATCAGAATGATATCCGCATGTCCGCGGAAGTGGAAGCGGGAATGAAAGAGCTTCGGGCCTTTATGTTTGAATATGTATACAACAATCCGGTGGCCAAAAGCGAAGAGGGCAAGGCGGAGAATCTGGTAAAAACCCTGTATCAGTATTACTACGATCATTTCGACCTTCTGCCCGCGGAACTTCTTTCCATCTATGAGAAGGAAGGAAACAAGGAACAGACGGTTTGCGATTATATCTCCGCAATGACGGACCGTTTTGCCATCGCAAAGTATGAGGAAATCTATATTCCGAAGTGCTGGCACGGCTGATGAAACGATAAGGATAAGGAGTGTTTATGTATTATCCGGATGAACTCGTGGAAGAGATTCGGTCCCGATGCGATATCGTGGATACACTTTCCCAATTTATCTCCTTACAAAAAAAGGGTTCCAACTATGTTTGCTGTTGCCCCTTTCATAACGAAAAAACCCCGTCGTTTCATGTAAGCCGGAACAAGCAGATGTATAAATGCTTCGGTTGCGGCGAAGGCGGCAACGTCTTTACGTTTCTGCAGCGTTACGAGAACATGACTTTTCCGGAGGCGGTGGAATATCTTGCTCCGATCGCGGGGGTTACGCTTCCCGAACGGGATAATTCCAAAGAAGCGAAAGAGAGAGCCGGAAAGCGGGCTAAAATCTTTGAACTGAACAAGGATGCCGCGAATTACTTTTACAGGGTTCTCTGGGATGAAAACCGGGGAAAGCTCGGCATGCAGTACCTAAAAAAGCGCGGGCTTACGGAAGAGACAATCAAACATTTTGCACTGGGGTTTGCCCCCACGGATTCGAGAGAAATCGTGCGGTACTTAAAAAGCAAAGGATATTCGGATGAGGAAATCATCGAATCCGGCATCGCCAATTTCTCGGAGAAATACGGCATGTCATCGCCGTTCTGGAACCGCGTGATGTTCCCGATTCTGGACGAACAGGGAAAGGTTCTGGGCTTCGGCGGCCGTGTTATGGGAGACGGGGAACCAAAGTATTTAAATTCCCCGGAGACCGTGGTTTTCAACAAAAGACAGAATCTGTTCGGCTTCGTTTTTGCAAAGAAGGCAAGAAAAGACCGGTTCATTCTCTGCGAAGGTTATATGGACGTGATCTCCCTTCACCAGGCCGGCTTCACCGAAGCGGTGGCGGCACTGGGAACGGCCTTTACGGGGGAACAGGCAAGACTTTTGAAACGCTATTCCGGAAATATCTATCTGTCGTTTGACAGCGACGGCGCAGGCGTCAAAGCCGCGATGAGGGCCATCGATATGTTCCGGCAGCGTGAGATTATGGCAAAAGTCATTAACATGAAGCCTTATAAGGATCCGGATGAATTCATCAAGGCACTCGGAGCCGACGAATACGAACAGCGCATAGCGAATGCGGAAGACGGTTTCTTCTTCCAGGTTAAGACAAAGGAAAACGAACATAATCTGAATGATTATGCCGAAAAAACAAAGTTCCATCATGAAATTGCGGAATTCTTAGCGACGATGGACGATCCGCTTCTTCGGGACAATTACCTCGAGGCGGTGGCCAGAGACAAGGGAATTAACAAAGAACACCTAAGAGAGGCTGTCGCAAAGGAAGCTTTGGAGCTTGCGAACCGGCAGCAAAGAGAGGAACTTAGGTCCGCTGACGGAAAGAAAACGTCGAAGGAAGATCACATCAGGCATACCGAGCAGCTGCTCTTAACCTACCTTCTGGAGGAGGACGGATTGTATGCGCAGATTGAGCAGTATCTTTCGGACGACGATTTTACAAACGAACTGTATAAAAACGTGGCGGCGATGTTCTTCCGGGAACTGAAGTCCGGCAACAAGCCCAATCCGGCCGGTATCGTGTCGAAATTCGAGGATGCGAACGAGCAAAGCGAAGTCAGTGCTTTATTCACGACACGCATCGAGGAACTGACGGATAAAAAAGACCGGGAAAAAGCGTTTCTGGACATTCTGATTAAAGTCAAACAGAACAGTTTCGAAAAATGGAAGGCGGAAAACGGAAACGACTTATCGGTGCTCGGTGAGGAAATAAACCGTAAGAAAGCATTGGAAGAATTGAAAAAAATCAACATTCGGTTATAGAAAGGGGAAAATGAAGTGGCAGCAAAGAAAACGACAAAGGTCGAAAATGAAGAGAAAGTAACGAAAGGAAGCAAATCCGTGAAGAAGGAAACAGCACAGACCAAGGAGACCAAGACAAAGAAAGCGGCAGGCACGAAGGCACAAAAGGCTGCAGGTGCAAAAGAAGAAAAGGCTGCAAAGGAAACCAAGGAAAAGAAGGCTAAAGGTGCCAAAGCAGAGAAGGCAGCTTTTGCAAAAGAAGAAAAGGCCGCAAAGACAGAGAAGGCTGTGAAAGAAGAAAAGCCCGTAAAAGAAACGAAGACAAAGAAGGCAGCAGGTACCAAGGCCGAGAAAGCAGCTCCCACAAAAGCGGAAAAGACTGAAAAAGAGGAAAAGCCCGTAAAAGAAGAAAAAGCCGCAAAGAGCACGAAGTCAAAGAAGGCTGCTGCAAAGGAAGAGCCGGTTGCCGCAGAACCGAAGAAGAACACGAGAAGCCGCAAGGAAAAAGTTGTGGAAGAAGAACCCTCCGAAGAAGTTGAATTTGACGAGGACGGATACGATGAAGACGGCGAAGGCGCTCTTATGGATGAGGTATTGGTTGCCAAATTCGACGAGCGTATGAAGGAACTTCTCGATTTTGCGAAGAAAAAGAAAAATATTCTGGATGACGGCGAAGTTGCCGCATTCGTTGCGGATCTGAATTTAGACGAAGAACAGTTTGACAGAGTCAGCGATTTCTTAGAACAGAACAATGTCGACATTCTTCCCATCGTGGAAAGCGACGACGATCTCGAGCCCGATGACGAAATGCTTCTTGCATCCGAAGATGACGAGAAGGAAGCTCTGGACATTGATGTGGACAACATTGATTTGGGCGGTCCGGAAGGCATCGGTACGGAAGATCCCGTTCGTATGTACTTAAAGGAAATCGGTAAGGTTTCCCTGCTTTCCGCTGACGAGGAAATCGAACTTGCAAAGCGTATGGAAGAGGGCGATGAGGATGCAAAGAAGCGTCTTGCGGAAGCAAACCTGCGCCTGGTTGTATCCATCGCAAAGCGTTACGTAGGCCGCGGACTTTTATTCCTTGACTTAATTCAGGAAGGAAACTTAGGTCTGATTAAAGCAGTTGAGAAATTCGATTACCGTAAGGGATATAAATTCTCCACCTATGCAACCTGGTGGATTCGTCAGGCCATCACCAGAGCGATTGCCGATCAGGCCAGAACGATTCGTATCCCCGTACATATGGTGGAAACCATCAATAAATTAATCCGTGTTTCCAGACAGCTTCTTCAGGAACTCGGCCGCGAACCGTCGCCCGAAGAAATTGCGGAAGTACTGAAAATGCCCGAAGAACGCGTTCGTGAAATTTTAAAAATTTCCCAGGAACCCGTATCTTTGGAAACTCCGATCGGTGAAGAGGAAGATTCACATTTAGGCGATTTTATCCAGGATGATAACGTACCCGTTCCCGCGGATGCAGCCGCATTTACGCTGCTTCGCGAGCAGTTAAACGAGGTGCTTTCCACCCTGACCGAAAGAGAACAGAAGGTATTAAGACTCCGCTTCGGACTGGACGACGGACGTCAGAGAACACTCGAGGAAGTAGGAAGAGAGTTCAACGTAACCCGTGAACGTATCCGTCAGATTGAGGCAAAAGCCTTAAGAAAGCTTCGTCATCCTTCCAGAAGCAGAAAATTAAGAGATTATCTGGACTAAAATTTGCAGTTGATAAGGAGTAGCATTGGAACTTGGAATCCGACTTTCGGCCGTGGCCGGAATGGTACAAAAAGGAAACTGTATAGCGGATATCGGCTGTGATCATGCGTTTGTCAGCATTGCACTTGTGCAAAACGGCATTGCAGATCGCATGATTGCCTGCGATATCAATAAAGGACCTCTGGAGCACGCAAAGGATCATATCCGGATGTGCGAGCTGCAGGATCAAATCGAAACCAGGCTTTGTGACGGCCTTTCGGGAATCCAATCCGGAGAGTGTGACGGCGGAATCATTGCCGGAATGGGCGGACCGCTGGGACTGGAAATTCTTTATAAGGGCAGGGAAGTCATTCATGACTGGACGCAGGTGGTTTTACAGCTGCAGTCGAAACTGCCGCTTGTAAGATACGTCTTAAAAGAATGGGGATTTGAAACCGTCGCGGAAGACATGGTGTTTGAAGACGGAAAATTCTATCCGATTATGCGTCTTGCGGTTCCGAAGAAAAACTTCTATGAACTTGAAATTGCCGATTTAAATGCCTATTTCGACGAAATGGAAGAGAAGTTAAAAGGCGAACCGAGTGATGACGTCTGCGAGTATACGTACGGCAAACTTCTGCTTGCTAATCATTCGCCGATTCTTTTAGCCTTCCTCGGAAAGGAAGAGACGCGGTTAATCGAAATCGCGGAGAAACTGGAAGAGGCGGCT
>DLBG01000132.1:3287-7264 GCA_002494135.1 Lachnospiraceae bacterium UBA7027 | reverse complement strand
TCGCTTAAACGCATCGGGGAAATCAATGCGCAGATGGACACGCTGATGATGGCAAAATGGAAGCTTGAGGGTTGTTAATGCAACAAACCCGAGGGCAAAGGTTTGTGTAAGGAAGGTAAAAAACGCGGGGGGAAAACATATGACATGTGAGGAGATTCTCGAAAAACTCGAGCAGCTTTCGCCGTCTTCCTTTGCCATGGACTGGGATAATTCCGGTTTCCTGGTGGGAGACAGAAAGAAGGAAGTGCGTCGTGTTCTGATTGCCGTGGATGCTACGAAAGATGTGGTGAGGGAAGCAATCGACCAAAACGTGGATTTCATTCTGACACACCATCCCATGATTTTTAAACCGGTAAAAAGAGTCACGAAGGACGATGTTCTCGGGGAGAAAATCATGCTTCTTTGCGAGCACGGGATCGGGTACTGCTGCATGCATACGAATTTCGATGTTATGGGCATGGCGGATGCCGTTGCGGATGAACTGTCACTGCAAAAAAGGGACGTTCTGGAAGTTACCTTTGAGGATGATATTTCCAAGGAAGGCTTAGGCAGAATCGGAAATCTTCCGCGCGAGATGAGTTTAAGAGAACTGGCGTCGGTTGTTAAAATGAAATTCCACATTCCCAATGTCATTCTCTACGGAGACGGGGACAGAATTGTGGAAAAGGTTGCCGTTTGCGGCGGAAGCGGAAAGAGCATGATTCCGTATGCACAAAAGGCAGGCTGTCAGGTGCTGATTACGGGCGATCTGGATTATCATTCCTGCCTGGACGCAATGCAGGACGGACTTTCATTAATCGATGCGGGACATTTCGGAATTGAGAAAATCTTTATTCCGTACATGAAGGATTTCTTTGAAAAAGAACTGAAAGGAATTACCGTTCTTGCCTCTAAACAGGAGCAGATCGGAACGGTAGTATAGGGGGAAGTTATGAATACAGACAAAACGATTACACTTGCGATACAGGGAAAGGAATGCACGTATCCGGTCGGAATTACCTACGGCGAGATAGCCAAAGAGTTTCAGAAAGAATATCCCTGGCCGATTGCCGTTGCAAATCACAACGGCAGATACCGGGAACTTTTTCAGGAAGTGGATACAAACGGGGAACTGGAATTTCTGGATTTGTCCACGACTACGGGACATTCCACATACATGCGTACGGCGATTTTACTCTTTGTAAAGGCCGTAAACGATGTGGTCGGAATGAGCCGGATCGGCAAACTGAAACTGGAATTCTCCATGAGTACCGGTTACTTTTTCTCCTTTGACGGAGACGTTTCCATTGACGACGAACTGATTGCGGCCATTGACAGGCGCATGCGCGAAATGGTGGATGCAAAAACGCCGATTAACAAGGACAGTTTTCCTCTTACGGAGGCAACTAAAATATTCGAAGAGCAGAATATGCCGGATAAAGTCAAAACCTGCTATTTCCGCAGAAGCCGTGTGATTAATCTGTACGAAATCGACGGATATTTTGATTACTATTACGGATATATGCTCCCGAACATGGGCATGGTGAAGCATTTTGAAGTGCTGTCCTTTAAGAACGGTTTCATTCTGAATCTTCCCACGAAAAAGGAGCCGGAAACCATACCGGAATTCAAACCGCTTCCGAAGATTTACTCTACGATGATGGCGGCGACGGCATTAAACGACGTTATGGGCATCAATGTGGTCGGCGATCTGAACGAGCAGCTTGTAAACGGCGATTATGAGGATATGATTCTGGTATCCGAAGCGCTGCAGGAGAGAAATATCGCGAATATCGCAACGGATATTGCGAAACATCCCGGTGTAAAATTCGTAATGATTGCAGGTCCGTCCTCCTCCGGAAAGACTTCGTTTTCCCACCGTCTTTCCATTCAGTTAAAGACGCTCGGATTCAAACCCCATCCGATTGCCGTGGATGATTATTTTGTAAACCGTGAGGATACGCCGCGTGACGAAAACGGGGATTACAATTTTGAATGCCTCGAAGCCATTGACGTAAAGCTCTTTAACGATGATATGGTAAAACTTCTGTCCGGGGAAGAAGTACCGATGCCGACATTTAATTTCAAGTCCGGACAGAGAGAGTACAGGGGCAATACCTTAAAACTCGGTCCCGACGACGTTCTCGTAATCGAAGGCATTCATGCGCTGAACGATAAGATGAGCGCAGCCCTTCCCACGGAGAGCAAGTATAAAATCTACATCAGCGCATTAACCACCCTGAACATTGATGAACACAACCGTATCCCGACCACGGATGCGAGACTCTTACGCCGTATGGTCAGAGATTTCCGGACCCGCGGCAATTCCGCGGCCAGAACCATTCAGATGTGGGGCAGCGTGCGAAAGGGAGAAGAGGAGAATATTTTCCCCTTCCAGGAAGGCGCGAATGCAATCTTCAACTCCGCACTGATCTATGAAATCGCAGCATTAAAATCATTTGCGGAACCTCTTCTTTACAGTGTTCCCTGCGGAACGCCGGAGTATTACGAGGCAAGAAGGCTGTTAAAATTCCTAGAGTATTTCCTGGCCATGGATACCGCAAAAATACCGACCAATTCCATCTGCAGGGAATTCGTCGGCGGCAGCATTTTTAACGTATAAAATTTGCCGGATCGGACAGATAAAAAGGACACCCCTGCCGGTGTCCTTTTTTGGAGAGATGTATGAAAAATAAAGGTTTGTATCATGACAGTATCATGCTTTGTCCGTGACGGAAGGAGCGGAGCGGTCATACTCCAGAATATCGCCCGGCTGGCAGTCCAGTGCTTCGCAGATGGCTTCCAAAGTGGAGAAGCGGATGGCGGAGATTTTACCGTTTTTCATTTTGGAAAGGTTTACGTTGGAGACACCGACCTTATCGGATAAATCGTTGAGTGACATTTTACGGTCCGCCATGACGCGGTCAAGTCTTAAAATAATCTGTCCCATAGCGTACCTCCTTATAATGTTTCATCGGCCTGAATCTTCAGAGTGCGACCATAATCCATAATAGTGTATACAACCCATGTTAAGAATCCACCGAGCGCTCCGAAACCGAGTCCTGCCGAGAATGCCAGTACTACGGAGATTCCGATGAAGGAAACCAGGATTTTCTTCAGGACTTTGTCCGCAAAAGGATTGCCCTCCTTCACAATGATGGCGAATGCCGAGTGGATGAAATAGAGTGCCACGGTCAGGATGGCTATCATAAAAGCCATAACGATGCAGTACAGTCCGTAAATAAGGCTTAAGGAATTCTGGTTTTCATTAAAGAACTCCTGAACGGCGGGAACGTCGGATGTCATTCTTCCCGCAACCGCGGTGGCAAGTTTTCCGTCTTCTACGTCTTCGGCGGTGACGGAAGCTACTGTGACGGGGCCCATCTTGATGTCGACTTTTTCGCCGGGAAGCTTTGCTTCTGCTTTTGCTTTTTGCGCGCTTTCTTCAATCTGACGGTCGATATTATTTCTGTTGGCAATCATTACGATTCCGGTGATGAGAGCCAAAGTGCATCCTACCATGCAGAAGATAAATAATACTTTGGAAATGACGGCGGCAATTTTGCTGCTTTTATGTACTCTTTGTAATTTGATATTTTCTTCGTTCATTGTTTTCTCCTTTTCGATGGGGCGGATTCGTATCGCCCGGCTGTTTTTAAGATTCTGGGGTTTCGTTTTTACCGGTAATGTCCGGAAGTGAATTCCGATTGGCCGTATCGTTTTTCCCTTCCGACAATTGCATCTTATCATCTTCAAAAATGTTTGTCAATAACTTTTTAACGATAAACGATAAAAAATATCTGAGAAACGTTATTTTATTATCGAAAAGAGAAATACAAAAAGATGTTGTTAAGGACGCGGAAAGAAGTTGAACAAGGCGTTATTTGTGGTATAATATTATGGCTGAAAATATGCGAGTGAGATGAATGATCGCTGCCATGCCGTAAGGGTATGGGAGAGGAAAGTCCGGGCTTCACAGGGCAGGATGCCGGATAACG
>DLBG01000132.1:0-3232 GCA_002494135.1 Lachnospiraceae bacterium UBA7027 | reverse complement strand
GTCCGGTGGGGGCGACCCCAAGGAAAGTGCAACAGAAAAGAAACCGCCGCGCAAGCGGTAAGGGTGGAATGGCAGTGTAAGAGACTACCGCATATCCGGTAACGGGTATGGCAGTGTAAACCCCATCCGAAGCAAGGCCAAACAGGGAGCCATGAGCCGGCCCGGTTCGCTCCCGGGTAGGTTGCTTGAGAGGCATGGCAACATGTCTCCTAGATAGATGATCATTCACGACAGAACCCGGCTTACAGTCTCACTCGTAATCAAGTTGTATGTGTTGGACTGCAGACAGTTCTGAAATACAGGAAAGGATGGATTTGGAAGTGGAAAAGAAAATCATGCTTGGCAATGAAGCAATTGCCAGAGGTGCATGGGAAGCCGGAGTAAAAGTCTCCGCGGCATATCCCGGAACGCCCAGCACGGAGATCAGCGAGAACATTGTAAAATATGACGGTGTTTACGCAGAGTGGTCCCCGAATGAGAAAGTAGCAATGGAGGTTGCAATCGGTGCATCCATGAGCGGTGTCAGAGCGCTGGCATCCATGAAAATGGTTGGTGTCAACGTGGCCAGTGACCCTTTGTATACCGTATCCTACATCGGTGTAAACGGCGGCCTTGTACTGGTGGCGGCAGACGACCCCGGTCTTTATTCCTCTCAGAACGAGCAGGATTCCAGATGCGTGGCACGTGTTGCGCAGGTACCTGTTTTAGAGCCCTCCGATTCACAGGAAGCCAAGGATTTTACCAAACTTGCTTTTGAATTATCCGAGAAATACGATACCCCGATTATGATTCGTACCACGACCCGTCTGGCACATTCCCAGGGTGTTGTGGAATTAAATGACCGTGTGGAAGTGGAAGATAAGCCGTACGAGCGTTCCGTTCCGAAGAACGTTATGATGCCTGCCATGGCAAAGGGCCGTCATGTATTCGTGGAAAAGAGACTGAAAGACATGGCTGCCGATGCGTCCGAAGCATCCTACAACAGGATTGAATGGAATGACTTAAAGATCGGTGTCATCACCTCCGGTATTCCTTATCAGTATGTAAAAGAGGCTCTGCCCGATGCATCCGTTTTAAAACTCGGTCTGGTACATCCCCTGCCGAAAAAACTGATCGAAGAGTTTGCCGCACACGTGGAAACACTTTATATCGTGGAAGAGCTGGAACCCTTAATCGAAGAGCAGGTGAAAGCCATGGGTATTGCCTGCCACGGCAAGGATCTTCTTACCGTTCAGGGTGAGTACTCCGCAAACATGCTTCGTAAAGCAATCCTCGGCACGGAAGTGAAGACGGAAGAACCCGCAAAGGTTCCCGCACGTCCTCCCATTCTCTGTCCGGGCTGCCCTCACAGAAGCACCTTTACCGTATTAAACGAGCTGAAAATTCACGGCGCAGGCGATATCGGCTGCTATACCTTAGGTGCCGTTGCACCCCTTAATGTCATCGATACCACGGTCTGCATGGGATCCAGTATTTCCACTCTCCACGGTATGGAAAAGGCAAAAGGCAAAGAATACATCAAAAACTGGGTTGCCTTAATCGGTGATTCCACCTTCCTTCATACCGGTATCAATTCCCTGCTGAACATGGTTTACAACAAGTCCACCGGTACCGTTATCATTATGGATAACTCCACGACCGGTATGACCGGACATCAGGACCATGCGGCAACCGGAAAGACCTTATCCGGGGAAGCTACCTATGCGGTGGATCTGGTTGATCTCTGCCACGCACTCGGCGTTGAGCATGTAAGCGTTGTTAACGCATTTGATACCGAGAAACTCAAAGCCACCATTAAGGAAGAAGTTGCAAGGGATGCGGTTTCCGTTATTATTTCCCAGGCACCCTGCGCACTTTTGAAAACCAATGTATCCCATAAGAAATGCTATGCACTTTCCGATAAATGCAAGAAGTGCGGTATGTGCTTAAAGCCCGGTTGTCCGGCGCTTACAAAGAACCCCGATGGAACCGTTCGTATTGACGAGACCATGTGTAACGGATGCGGCCTCTGCGAAAGCCGCTGCAAGTTCGGTGCCATTGAGTCGAGGGAGGTATAAAGATGGAAACAAAGAGTATTATGATTGTCGGTGTGGGTGGACAGGGAACCCTGCTTACCAGCCGTATTTTAGGCGGAATTACCACACATGCCGGATATGACGTAAAATTATCGGAAGTACACGGTATGGCACAGCGAGGCGGTTCCGTGGTCACCTTCGTCCGCTACGGCGAGAAGGTAAACGAGCCCATCGTGGAAGAGGGATGTGCGGATGTTCTGATTGCATTCGAGCGCCTGGAAGCACTCCGTTATGCACACTTCTTAAAACCGGACGGTGTTTTGATCGTAAACGATCAGCGCATCGATCCCATGACGGTTGTAACCGGTGCCGCAGAGTATCCGGAAGGCATCATCGAGAAACTGAGTGAAAAATACAAAGTGATTTCCTTAAATGCCATGGAAGAAGCAAAGAAACTCGGAAATCCCAGGGTTTTCAATACCATCATTGTCGGCGTTGCGGCAAAACATATGGATTTTGCAAAAGAAGACTGGCTTGAGGTAATTGAGAAAACGGTTCCTCCCAAGACGGTTGAAATCAATAAAAAAGCTTTCGAGGCAGGATTTGTCTTTTGACACGACGGTAAAACGTCAACTCATCGACAGTAACCGATAATGAGGTGACATGTTTCCGTTTCGGAATGTGTACCGTCTAAGACAAATGGCGTCGGGAGCACCTGCGCTCTGTAATGTAATATGATATACCAGAGAAATTGCGCATAGGTGTGGGAACGCAGGAAAGGATTGAATAATATGATTTGGAATGAAGCAAGAGAATGTATGAGTCGTGACGAGATGCAGACAATGCAGTCTGCCCGTCTTCGAAAACTGGTTAACAATGTATATCACAACGTGGAATTCTACAGAAAGAAAATGCAGGATCTGGGACTGGAACCCGGAGATATCAGCGGAATCGAAGATATCACCAAACTTCCCTTTACCACGAAGAATGATTTAAGAGACAATTATCCGTTCGGTCTTTTAGCTGTTCCACAGTCACAGATTGTACGTGTGCATGCTTCCTCCGGTACCACCGGAAAAGCAACGGTTGTGGCATATACCAGAAAGGATATCGAATCCTGGCAGGAATGCGTAGCAAGAGACCTGGTTATGTGCGGCGTCGGAAAAGATGACGTCATTCAGGTTGCATACGGATACGGACTCTTCACCGGCGGCCTC
>DLBG01000152.1:11378-11557 GCA_002494135.1 Lachnospiraceae bacterium UBA7027 | reverse complement strand
TACGAAGGAAGATGCGCATTCCCTTCAAACTTCGACGCAGATTACTGCTACTCCTTAGGATACAATGCATTCATGCTGATTTCCTACGGATACACCGGATACCTTTCCAAGGTTTCCAACATCTCCAAACCCGCTGATGAGTGGGTTGCAGGCGGTATGCCCATCACCAAGATGATGAA
>DLBG01000152.1:9280-11325 GCA_002494135.1 Lachnospiraceae bacterium UBA7027 | reverse complement strand
ATCACCAAGATGATGAACATCGAAAGAAGAAACGGTGAGGACAAGCCCGTTATCCGTAAGGCACTCGTTGAACTCGACGGAAAGCCTTTCAAATACTTCGAAGCACATCGTGACGAGTGGGCGGTTGAAACCTGCTTCACCTTCCCCGGCGCAATTCAGTATTACGGACCCAGCGAGGTATGCGACATTACCACCAGAACCCTTGCACTTGAAAAGGGCTGATTCGTAAGATTTTAAAGAAAGTAAAGCGGCATTTCCGGATATGGAAGTGCCGCTTTTGTCTTGTTCATTATGCAAAAAGATGAAAAAATCTGCCGCCGGAGACGGATTATTGTACTCTTCCTTGTTGAAAGAGGAGTAAAAATAAAGTAAAATATATAAGTTACGGGTCGTCTTTTCGACCACGGAAATTTAGAGAGTATGTATCATTGGGAGAGATAAAATGGCAGGCGAAAAAAGAGGACAGTGGAATTCCAGTTTTACCTTTATTCTTGCATCCATAGGATCGGCGGTAGGTCTCGGTAACGCATGGAGATTCCCGGGTCTTGCGGCAAAATACGGCGGAGGAACGTTTATCTTCGTTTACGTGTTTATGCTGATTATTCTGGGAATTCCACTTTTGATGATGGAGATTTCCATCGGACGTAAGACTCAGAGCGGTGCCATTAATGCCATTGGTTCCTTAAATAAAAAACTGCAGTGGATCGGCTGGTCCGCAACGGTGAACTCCTTTGTGATTGTAACCTACTATGCGGTCGTGTTTGCCTGGGTTATCCTGATGGCTTTGATTTCCTTCAAGTTTGCCGGACTTACCGGAGATTCGGAAGCGGCCGGGAAACTCTGGATGCAGACGATTCAGACCACCGGAACCACGGAAGGATTCGTAAACATGTCCACGCAGGCGATGTGTGCTCTGGTGCTGGCGTGGATTATCATCTACTACTGTATCCGTAACGGTGCAAGCTCCGTGAGCAAGGTTGTAAAATTCACCGTATTTGCTCCCGTGGTATGCCTTGTCATTATGGCGGTAAAGGGTATTTTCATGCTGGGCGGCATGGCGGGTCTTATCCGGATGTGTACTCCCGATCTGACTCAGCTTTTGTCAGCCGACATCTGGATTGATGCGGTCGGCCAGGTATTTTATTCGCTGTCCATCATGATGGCAATCATGTTTGCATACGGTTCCTACCTGCCGAAATCGACCAACATTGCAAGAGACGCCGTAATCATTGCAGTCTCCGACCTGGGTGTCAGCCTGCTTTCGAGTGTCGTAATGTTTACCACCATGGGCGGTGTCGGAATGCTTGACAACATGTCCACCTCCGGTGTGGCAACCGCATTCATCATTTATCCGCAGGCAATGGTTAAGCTTACGAACAGCGGCATTTTCAATGCGTGCTTTGCATTTATCTTTTACTTCTGTTTGTGCACGCTTGCAATCGATTCGGCATTCTCCATCGTGGAAGGTGTTTCCGCATCGATTTCCGATAAGTTTCGAATCAGTGCAAAGAAGACCACAATCGGCATCTGCCTTGCGGCAAGCGCCATTTCCATCATCTTTGTAACCGGAGCGGGACTTGCGTTCCTCGATATCGTGGATTATTACGCAAACAACATCAACCTGGTACTTGTCGGTATTCTGGAAACCATAGCGGTCGGCTGGTTCTTTAAAACCGGCAAGGTGCTTGAGGAAATCAATAAGAATGCAAAGAAATTTAAAATGCCCGGATGGTGGTTCTTTGCATCGGTCAAGGTGATTGCACCGGTTCTGTTAGTCGGATTCTTTGGCTGGAACCTATACAGCCTGATTGCAAAAAATCACGGGGTATACGGGGCGGCTGACGGATATTCCGTAGCGGCAAACGTTGCACTCGGATGGATTGTTTCCGCGGTCGTGATTCTTTCCGGTATCGTGTTTGCCATCATCGAACGCGTAAAATATAATGACGGAAGATATGATCCCACGCCCTGGGATGAATGTAAGGGCGGTTCGGATGTCAGCGAAGAAACCGTTGAAGCAAACGCAGATGCAACCGCAGATACAA
>DLBG01000152.1:0-9159 GCA_002494135.1 Lachnospiraceae bacterium UBA7027 | reverse complement strand
AAACAAAGAGACTGCCGCAGATGCGGGGAAAGAGAAATAAAACATAAAGAGGTATTAACATGTCAGTTCAGGAAGAAATGATTCAGAAGGAACTTTTCGAGGCGAGAATGGAAAGTCAGCTCGAGGATACGGCAAAGCGCCTTTACAGCAAAGCTTTAAAGGAGCTGGATACGAAGGAAGCATACTTTGTGCTTCTGTCCTTTACGAAGGACTATGCAAGAGTGACCGAAACCATTACCGGAGAGAAGAAAATCTATTACATCTCCGCGGAATTCCTGATCGGAAAGCTTCTTTCCAATAATTTGATTAATCTGGGTGCTTACGATAAAGTAAAGGCCATCCTTGCAAAGAACGGTCTGTCCTTAGCGGAAATCGAAGAGGCGGAGCCCGAACCCTCCCTCGGAAACGGCGGACTCGGCAGACTGGCTGCCTGCTTTTTGGATTCCATCGCAACGCTGGGACTTCCCGGAGACGGAATCGGTCTTAATTATCACTTCGGTCTTTTTAAGCAGGAATTCATCAACAATCTCCAGCATGCCGAAAAGAACGACTGGATTGAACAGCAGTCCTGGCTGAACAAAACGGACGTGTCGTTTGATGTGAATTTCAAAGATTTTACGTTAAAATCGCGTCTTTATGACATCGATGTAATCGGTTACGAAAACGGCGTAAATCATCTGCATCTTTTCGACGTGGAGACCGTGGACGAATCCCTCGTAAAGAAGGGAATCGATTTTGACAAGACGGCGATTGAGAAGAACTTAACCCTTTTCTTATATCCCGATGATTCCGATGAGGCCGGTAACCTTCTTCGTATCTATCAGCAGTATTTTATGGTCAGCAACGCGGCACAGTATATTATCCGCGACATGCACAACCATAAATATAACTTACGTAAAATGTATGACTTTGCGGTCATCCAGATTAACGATACCCATCCGACTCTGGTCATTCCGGAACTGATCCGCATCATGACCGAGGAGAAGGCCATCCCCATGGATGAGGCCATCGAGATCGTATCGAAGACCTGCGCGTACACCAACCACACCATTCTTGCGGAAGCGCTTGAGAAGTGGCCGCTTGATTATCTGGAAAGAGTGGTGCCGCAGCTTGTTCCGATTATCAAAGAACTCGACCGCAGGGTAAAAGAAAAATACTCCGATGAACGCGTCTGGATTATTGATAACAATAACCGTGTTCATATGGCGCATATCGATATTCACTACGGTTTCTCCATCAACGGTGTGGCTTATCTGCATACCGAGATTTTAAAGAATACCGAATTGAATGCATTTTATCAGATCTATCCGGAGAAATTTAACAATAAGACAAACGGAATCACCTTCCGCAGATGGCTGCTTGCCTGCAATCCGGAACTGTCTTCCTTTATCGAGGAGAAGATCGGAAGCGGCTTTAAAAAGGATGCGACCGAGCTTGAAAAACTGCTTGCGTTTAAGGACGATGAGAAGGTTTTGGCAAAACTTGAGGCAATTAAGCAAGGCAAGAAGGCGGAGCTTGCAGCACTGATTAAAGAACGCGAGGGTATCGAAATCTCCCCGGATTCCATTTATGACATTCAGGCAAAACGTCTGCACGAGTACAAACGGCAGCAGATGAATGTGCTTTATATCATTCACAAGTATCTCGAAGTAAAGAAGGGAATCCTTCCGAAGCGCCCGATTACCTTTATTTTCGGCGCAAAGGCGGCTCCGGCTTACGTGATTGCACAGGATATCATTCATCTGATTCTTGTCATGAGCCGCATCATCAATAACGATCCCGATGTAAACAGGTATTTAAGGGTTGTTATGGTAGAGAATTACAATGTTTCCTATGCGGAACATATCATCCCGGCCTGCGATGTATCCGAGCAGATTTCCCTTGCCAGCAAGGAAGCATCCGGTACCGGCAACATGAAGTTCATGTTAAACGGTGCTGTTACCCTCGGTACCGAGGACGGCGCAAATGTGGAAATCGCGCAGCTTGTCGGACATGAAAATATCTATACCTTCGGTGCATCCAGCGAGACGGTAATTGAGCATTATGCAAAGGCAGACTATGTATCCAGGGATTACTATGAAAAGTCCCCCGTAATCAAACAAGCCGTGGATTTCATTGTATCCACGCTCTGCATGCAGGTAGGAAACAAAGAGAATTTGGAGCGTCTTTACAACGAACTGTTAAACAAAGACTGGTTTATGACGCTGCTTGATTTAGAAGAGTATATTAAGGTTAAGGATTTCTGCTTTGCCGATTATGAAAACCGTGCAAAATGGCGCAGAATGATGCTTGTCAACATAGCGAAGGCCGGTTTCTTCTCTTCGGATCGTACCATCGAAGAATATAACCGGGATATTTGGAAACTTTAATCATCGTAAAAAGAGTAAATGGGGAAGTTAAAATGAGAAAAATGACCAAAAAGGCAGTTGCGGCACTGACAGTAACGGGTTTACTGGCAGGAATGCTCGGCGGATGCGGACTGTTTCAAAGCAGACCGGTTCCCGGAAACGAGAATCCTTCTTCGGCAGTCGTGTCCGAGATACCTTCCGAACCCGGTTCGGAAATCGATGAACACAAGGTTACCGCACAGGATCTGTATGATTTTCTGGATGGAAAGACCGAGGCAAAGGTGGTATGCGATGCGCATTATCTCGAAGAGGGAGTTTCCTACAACTACGTGGATATGAAGTCCGCTTTTCAGAATTTCTTCAATGCAAACTGGGAAGGAAGCGACAGGGAACTGCAGGAAATCCATTACGCATTTACGGATTGCGGAAATGACGGGGTAATGGACTTTGCGCTGGAATTTGTCTGCGGAACCTATGAAGAAGATGCGGAAGGGAATCCGGGTGTTCAGATGGCGGAAGCCACCATTTACATCCTGCGCTATGCGGAACAGGGACTGGAAATCGTTGACAGCAAGGTTACCGGTTACCGTGACTGGTATGACTTAAACAAATACGGTGTATTCTGTGAGAGCGGAAGCGGCGGAGCGAATCTTCATGTGGACGGCTATTATGCGGTTACCGCAGAGGGAAAACCGGTTACCTTATATGTGACCGAGCATACTTACGGTCTGACGGAAGCAAAAATCCCCGGGGTGAAACTTCCCGACGGAACCGACGGATACAGCGACTTCGGCGGTGAGATGGAGATGTATGTTTATCACTTCGGCGAATATGATTATGAAGTATTCGCATATCCGGAGAGCCTTTACGTATTTACGTCAGACGGAGAAACGGTATTTCCCGATCCGGAGATTTTAAACTACTACAAGAGCAACGGCTACCGTGTGGTGGGCTTCGAAGAAGTGAACAAAAAGATTGACGAAGTACTTTTAAAGCACGGTGTTACGGAAGAAATGCTTTCCACGCAGGAAAGCGATATGGCCGACTGGGTACTGGTGGACAGCATGAACGCCGACCAGGGAGCAGAGAATTAGGAGAGTGTATGCGTAAGAGCGGAGTATTACTGGCAATCAGCAGCCTGCCCGGAAAATACGGAATCGGATGTTTCGGAAAAGAAGCATATGATTTCGTGGATTTTTTAGTGGCAGCAGGTCAGCATTATTGGCAGATTCTTCCTCTGGGTCCCACGGGATTCGGAGATTCTCCGTACCAGTCCTTCTCCACTTTTGCGGGCAATCCTTATTATATTGATTTGGAAGAGCTTATCAAACTCGGACTTCTGACCAAAAAGGAATGTGACAGAGCCGATTTAAAAGACGGAGACGGCAGCGTTAATTATGAGAAAATTTATTTTGGTAAAATGCCGCTTTTAAAGAAAGCCTTCCGTCGGTTTAATACGGCGGATAAAGAGTTTATACGTTTCTGCCGAAACGAAAAGGAATGGCTGGATGATTATGCTCTTTACATGGCATGTAAGGAAGAAGAGGGCGGCGCAAGCTTTCTTGAATGGGACGCGGATTTACGTACCAGAAAGCCTTCTGCCGTAAAGGAAGCAAAAAAACGCCTTTCCGATGAAGTCCTTTATTATTCTTTCCTGCAGTATCTCTTTTTCAGCCAGTGGGGAAAATTAAAGAAATATGCAAACGAAGCCGGCATTGAAATCATCGGTGACATCCCGATTTATGTGGCGGCGGACAGTGCTGACACCTGGGCGAATCCGAAACTCTTTCAGCTTTCAAAAGATTTCTATCCGACTGCGGTGGCGGGATGCCCGCCCGATATGTTTGCGGTAACCGGACAGCTGTGGGGGAATCCTTTGTATGACTGGGATTATCATAAATCTACCGGTTATGCGTGGTGGATTCAGAGAATCCGTCACTGTTTCCGTTTATACGACGTGGTCCGCGTAGACCACTTCCGCGGGTTCGATTCATACTACAGCATACCTTACAAAGACCCGACCGCGGAATTCGGCCACTGGGTGAAAGGACCCGGCTTTGATCTGTTTCGGACGGTGCGCACCGAACTCGGAGATTTAAGAATCATTGCGGAAGATCTGGGATTTTTAACTCCTTCGGTGTATAAACTTATGAAAAAATGCGGCTACCCGGGAATGAAGATTCTGGAGTTTGCCTTTGACGGAAATGCCGAGAATGAGTACCTTCCGTACAATTATTCATCCAACTGTGTGGTTTATACGGGTACCCATGACAACGAAACCGTTCAGGGCTGGTATGCATCGATGAAACCGGCCGACAGAAAACGCATCAAAGAGTTTCTGAATGTGAAATCAGCAAAGAATCTTCACACGGAAATGATTCGTCTGGCCTTTGCCTCGGTAGCGGATACGGCGGTGGTTCCGATGCAGGACCTTTTGGGATACGGAAACGAGGCAAGAATGAATACGCCGTCCACCATGGGAATCAACTGGATGTGGAGAATGAAAGCCGATGCGCTTTCGAAAGAACTTGCCGATAATTTATATCAAATGACAAAAATATACGGAAGGCTGTAAGCCTTCCGTTTCAGACTGCAGACAAACCCCTCTT
The DNA here is from genome assembly GCA_002494135.1 of Lachnospiraceae bacterium UBA7027. Lineage (GTDB taxonomy): Bacteria > Bacillota > Clostridia > Lachnospirales > Lachnospiraceae > UBA3766. Next base: position 4,202 of record DLBG01000152.1, on the reverse strand, counting down.
CAAAACGAGATGTTTTTGAAGAGGGGTTCATTTTTTGAGATTTTATGCGATTTTGATGACTATCAATCGCGAAAAGTCAAAAAAGTGCGATATATGGGCGCCTATTAGCCCCAATCTTTTCTTAATTCTTGCCATTTTTTTAAGATTCATGCACGCAAATGTGAGCCCGACTTTCATTTCCATTCGGGCTTTTCCTATCATCTGTGTGTATCTGAATCCATGTGCTTCTTTAGCAGTTCCAAACAACCTTTCAATTGTTTCTTTTCGCTTGGAATAAAGTTCCTTCATTCCCTCTGTATAGCGAATATCTTCTGCCATTTCCATGTATTCTTCCCAGACATGTCTTGTGACTACTTTGACATGATTCTTTGATTCCGTACATTGATTAAGATAAGGACATTTCTCACAGATTTCCGCGCAGCTTTTATACTCTTTATAACCTTCCTTGTTAGTTGTTGTATATTTTAGGATTTCATCATTGGGGCATATATAGCAATCATAGTATTCATCATAAACGTATTCATATTTTTTAAAGAACCCTTCTTTAGTTATTGGTCTTTTATACGGGAAGAGAGGTGTCTTACCATCATCTATGATTGTTTTGGCTATCGCCGGTGTTTTATATCCTGCATCTGCAATGATTGTTTTACAATCAAGATTTCGTATCTTTTCATAGATGGCAGGAAATGTTCTGCTGTCATGTTCATTACCTGGATGAACTGTATATCCTAAAATCCATCCGTATTTATCGCAGGCGGTTTCTATTGCGTATGCGAATACCTGTTTATGTTCTCCTTTATGAAACCATCCGCTTTCGGGATCTGTTGTACTTACCTTTATTTCCTTTCCGCCTGATGCTCCGCCTTTGTTATTATCATCGTCATCGTCATCATCTTTATCTTTAAGAGGTTTCTTGCCATGAAGTTCACGGTCTTCGTTTATCTCTTTCTTCAACAACTCTTCATAAAAAAGGGCTTCTTCTTTAGCGAATTGTTTCTCCATCTTTTTATTGTTTGCACATGCTTTCACATGAGTGGAATCAATAAATATCTCTTTGGGATCAACAAGATTTAACTTATAGCATTCCTCAAGAATACGTGCAAAAATCTGTTCAAACAGATCCGTATCTTTAAATCTTCTTGTATAGTTTTTTCCAAAGGTGGTAAAGTGGGGAACTCTGTCGGTAAGACCAATACCGAGGAACCAGCGAAAAGCGACATTTACTTCTATTTCTTTCATTGTCTGTCGCATAGAACGTATACCGTAAAGGTATTGAATAAAAGGTATTTTAATAAGTGTTACCGGATCCATACTCGGACGGCCGTTATCCGGACAATACTTTTCTTCTACAAGATCGTAAATGAAAGTCCAGTCAATTGCTTCATCTATAAGACGAAGCAGATGATCTTGAGGAACCAATTCGTCTGTACAAAACATCTGAAGCTGACTTCTGTTCTTGTCAGTATTCTGAGTCATCATAAGCAATGCCCTCCATGACTCTATTATACCACAAAAGTGCCTATTTACGCGGGTTTTAAGCAATTCCAAAAGAAAAATCCACGGAAAATCCGTGGACTTTGTCTTCACTCTGATACGGAAGGCTGTAAGCCTTCCGTTTTTCTTTACAGATTCTTTTGTGAAAGATAGGAATTGGAATATGTATGGTCTTTTGTGACGTCGTCCCCGAACCATTCGGGCGGCTGAAAGGAAAGAGCCTCATCAATGGAGGGAAATTCCACTTCGGCAATGATCAGAGGCTGAAAAGGTTTATTAAAAACGTCCAGTTCAACCGTATATCCGTTAAAAGGAATGAGATAGCGGCGCTTTGAAATGATGTTTCCGTCGGCCTTTTGAATCATGTGGTCGTAAGCTTCCTTTGTCAGCGAAAGATTGTATTCTTCGCGTTCGAGGAGTCCCTTTCCTTTATAGGTTAAGTAGTAGCTGTCATCTTCCTTGCGCACACGGACAACGGGGGCAGTATTCAGATAACCCTGCTCCAGTTCATGATACGGATATTCATCTATATTGGAGGGCAGTTCTTTTACCAGAAACTTGCGCTCGATTTCTTTTCCCATAACGTTTCCCCTAAAACAGAGAAGTGCTGAAATATCTTTCGGCACGATCCGGAAGGACGGTTGCGATTACCTTGTCGTTTCCGTACTTCTTTGCCATCTGCATTGCTGCCCAGATATTGGCTCCGGACGAGGTGCCGACCAAAAGACCCTGTTCTTTTGCAAGGGACCTTGCGGTATTGATGGCATCGTCATCGCTTACGGTCACGATGTCCGTAATCATGGATGTGTCCAGAACATCGGGAACAAAGCCGTCGCCGATTCCCTGAATCTGGTGCAGACCCGGTTCGTCACCGAGAAGAGCGGAAACTCCTTTGGGTTCCACCGCAACGATTGCGCAGTCCGGATTGTTGTTGTCTAAAATGTATTTTGCGATTCCCTGCAGCGTTCCGCCGGAACCGATGCCGGAAACGTAGATGTCGATTTTTTTACCGAGCTGTTCACAGAGTTCCTTTGCCGTTCCGTTGTAATGTGCTGCGGGGTTGGCGGGATTGACGAACTGCTGGGGAACGAAGTAACTGTCGTCGGTAGCGGCAATCCGTTCCGCTTCTTTTACGGCACCGTCTACGGAAAGTTCGGCGGGAGTAAGAACCAGTTCCGCTCCGAAGGCGCGGATGACTTTTTTGCGTTCCTCGCTCATATTCTCCGGCATAACGATGATGACTTTGTAGCCTTTGCGGACACCGCAGAAGGCCAGACCGATTCCGGTATTGCCGGAGGTGGGTTCAATAATGGTCATTCCGGGTTTTAACCGGCCGTCTTTTTCTGCCTGTTCAATCATATTTTTTGCGATGCGGTCCTTAATGCTGCCGCCGGGGTTTAAAAACTCCGCTTTGGCATAAATGGGAAGTCCCATGGATTTTTCAAGAGAAATTAATGGAGTGTTCCCGATTAAATCGATGACATTATCGTAGTACATATTTTACCTCTTTTGATGAATTGTTCATTCCGGTACCGTTTTTGAACGGCACATTTAACATTATATCCAATTATGCGCCGGATTGCAAAATGAAAAAGGGCTGTCCGAACGGGCAGCCCATAAAATCCTATCCGATTTTTGATTGTTTTGTTATAAAATCCGGTTCTGATTATCCGAGAGTAACTACAACGTTGTACTCGCTCTTGCCTTCCGTGACAGGAATGATGCATCCGTCAACCTTTGCTCCGTCAACTTCGAGAGAAGCAACACCCTTGCATACGTGATTCGGGTTCTTAACGGTGATATTGTAGGTTGCACCGCGGAACTGACGCTTTGCGGTGAATCCGTCCCACTCATGAGGAATGGAAGGATTGATGGAAAGACCGTCAAAGTCAGGCTGTACACCTAAGATGTACTGGGAGATGGCTACCATGTTCCATGCTGCGGTACCGGTAAGCCAGGAGTTCTTGCCCTGACCGAAGTGATCTCCGGTTCTGCCGATATCGGAACCGGCATCCTTACCGCCGATCATCTGACCGTATACATAAGGCTCGGTCTTGTGAATATCGGAAGTTTCTTCGGTGAATGCGGGAGCGATTTCCGAATAATATTTGAATGCCTGATCACCCTGTCCTGCGTAAGCAGCGGCACAGATAATCCATGCATTGTTATGCGTGAAGATTCCTGCGTTCTCCTTGTATCCGCCGGGATAGGTGGAAATTTCACCGTACTGAATGTAGTACTTGGTGAATGCAGGGTTGTTCAGTACGAGACCGAACTGCGTATTAAGTCTTTCGTCGATGGCTGCGAGGGTCTTCATGTCGGCACCCTGATCCTTGCCGATTTCGGACATGATTGCGAAGCCCTGAGGCTCGATGAAGATCTTTCCTTCTTCACATTCTTTGGATCCCATCTTCTCGCCGTTTGCATCGTATGCACGAAGGAACCAGTCACCGTCCCATGCGGATTCCATAACGTTCTTCTTCATCTTGTCGATTTCAGCCTGTGCTGCGGCAGCCTCGTCGTCCTTGCCGAGATGCTTTAAGATGGCAACATAGTTCGGGCCGGTGTAAGTGAAGAGGGTAGCAACCATAACGGATTCTGCAATCTTGGAGTAGCCGCCTTCTGCAGCGAACTTCGGGTTGGTGTAAGTCTGGAAGCTTTCACCCGGCGTATCGGAGTAGCAGGAAAGGTTGATGCAGTCGTTCCAG
>DLBG01000067.1 GCA_002494135.1 Lachnospiraceae bacterium UBA7027 | reverse complement strand
TTTCGTCACGTGCTTCGCACTATCAAATTTGCATCCGTCTCATCCGCATTCAAGTAAACTTGATGCGGCTGTTCCTTCTGCAAATTTGGCATTGCTCATTGCATACTTGGAATTTTCAGGGTTGCATTGCTGTTCATTTGTCAAGGTTCCGTTTTGATTTTCCGACGTATCTGTCAGAAAAAATCAAGCCACCGCATTTGCGACAGCTTGATAATAATAACACCCTGTTTTCATAAAGTCAATTAAGAATTTATAAAATTTGCGTATATTTTGAAATAAACGCTTTAACGTCCTCCAACTCCTGAAGATCAACCTGGTTTTTAGCATATTCATACGCCTTTGAAACCATGGCGTTCGCAGTTTGTGCGTCACCCATACGCGCATAGATTTTAGCCTTAAAGGAATATCCGGTTAGCGAAGGAAGCCTTCCGCCGATACCGATGCAGTGATCCGCAAACTTCATCGCCTGCTCATATTCGCCGTGCATGGAATAATAAACGGAATAGATTTCATCCAAAAGAATTTTATGATTTACGGATTTGCCCGCATTCTCGTCAAACCAGCGTTTACCGGCATTCATGACGTTGTCGAGTCTTGCAATGTCATTCATTGCCTCACAGATGCAGACCTGGGCATCATAATACTGAAGTGAATAAATCTCGGCAGTCTCTCTGAACCCGATTCTTTTTAAAATCAGCTGAGGGTCAATCCGGTTGATGGTATTCAGAGCATCCTGAATCCTGTTTCTTCTGCAATAGGCAACGGTGAGAAACATAATATATCTGAAATGATACGGTTTTAATTCATTTCGACCGAAGCGGTTTAACTCGGACTGAGCCACTTCGATAAAACGATCGGAAAGGCCGTTCTTCCTCAGTTCGTCTTCCATCTCATTCTGATTTTTCACCGATTTGGAAAAAATCGAAATAAAAAAAGATATCAGGAAGGCCGATATAAGCGAAATGCCGATATGGATAAAAACCAGGCCGGCTCCCGAAAACGTCCGGCTTAAACCGAACGAATCGAAATGGTTCATCATCAGATAAAAAATCGGCGTGCAAACCGCGGTACTTATAATGATGGATATCCATTTATGACTCATTTCACCCTCCTATTTTAACGGCAGGCAGAAGTAAAACATGACTCCGTTTTCCTTGTTTTCGCAACCGTAGTCGGTACCGAGAAGTTCCATGGTCGCTTTTACGATGGAAAGTCCGACACCGCTTCCTCCGTACTCTCTGGTTCTTGCTTTATCTACCTTGTAGAATTTATCCCAGATGCGGTCTATCGACTCCTCCGGAATTCTGTCTCCGGTATTAAAAACATTGACTCTTAAGACATCTTCTTTCTTTTCGTAGTTTATGATGATTTCCTTATTTTCACCCGCGCAGTGATTCAGCGCATTGGAAAGGTAGTTTCTGAATACCTCTTCCGTCTTGAACTCGTCACTCCAGACATACTCGCTTCCTTCATTATAGGTAAGCGTAATCCCCTTGTTCTGCGCAAGCAGGGACATTGTCTGTAACTGATTGTCAATCAGTTCCTTAATATCAAAACGTTCGATACTTAAGGTATTCTGTCCCATTTCGAGTTCGTTCAGACTCATGAGTTTCTTTACGAGTTCGTTCATTTTACCCGCTTCGTCCATAATGACGTCACAGTAATAAGCCCGGCTTTCCGGATCGTCACTGATTCCTTCCTTTAAGCCTTCCGCATAACCCTGAATTAAGGCAATCGGTGTTTTCAGTTCGTGAGAAGCATTTGCCACGAATTCGCGTCTTGAAGCTTCCGCCTTTTCACGGTTCTCCAAATCTTTTACCAGGTTGGCATTGGCTCCCTTCAGCTCGCCGATTGTGCTTTCCAGTTTTTCGGACAGGCGGTTGATATTGTTTCCGAGGACATCGATTTCATTCTGCGCGTCGCCTTTGTATTTGGCCTCGAAGTCGAGGTTGGTCATTTTCTCCGATATTTCGGCCAGTTCCTGAATCGGCTTCGTAATCCTTCTTGTCGCAATGCTGATTGTAATAATACCCGCTATGATACCGATTAACGTAATGATAACCAGGAATACATTGGATAAGCGTACACTGTTTTCGATTCCTTCCGCGGAAGTACGAATCAGAAAATAATCACCGGAATCCAGCGTTCCGACAGCCTCAATATAGCGCCACTGGCTCTCCCGGTCCAGAGCATTTCGCAGCACGTAACTGTCATATTCCTTAAGTGTTACGTCATCTTCCGACGGCGGCGATAAGTAATACTCATACAGCTGGTTTTTCATGCTCATCGCATTTCCGGAAAAGAACTCGATTTCTCCGTCTTTGTCCGTAACCACTGCGGAAATGTCATTCTTCTCGCAGAATTTGCGCATGGAAATAATGAAGGATGTCTCCCTCATTTCCTGATAGCTGACCGAATTAAGCCTCTCATATGCCTTATTGATGTTTTTATATTTGGAAAGTAAAAAGAATTCTTTCAGCAGAAAAACATTGCAAAGAATGCATACCAAAATAATGGCAATGAAAATGCCGCTGAATATCACCGAAAGCTGGTTTCTGACCGATCTTTTCAAATCTTTCCCCCCGATATGCTAAAGAATCATGAAACCTCGAATTTATACCCCAGACCCCAGATGGTCTTGATCATGTCGCCTTTTTCACCCAGTTTGAAACGGAGTTTCTTTACATGGGTATCGATGGTTCTTGCATCGCCGAAATAGTCATAGTTCCACACCTGGTTAAGGATTTTCTCTCTCGGAAGGGCCACACCGGCATTCTCGATAAAATAAGACAGAAGTTCAAACTCCTTATAACTTAAGTCAATCGGATTCCCGTCAATCGTAACAATATGCGCGTTTCTGTCGATGACAATACCGCCCGCTTCCACGATGGATTCGCCCATTTTTTCTGCACTTCTGCGAAGGATTGCTTCCACACGCGCAACCAGAATCTTCGGACTGAACGGTTTGGAAATATATTCGTCCACACCGAGTTTAAAGCCCAGAAGTTCGTCCATTTCATCGCTTCTTGCGGTCAGCATAACGATGGGAACCGTGGAAACTTTACGGATTTCCCTGCAGACATCCCAGCCGTCCATCTTCGGCATCATAACATCAAGCAGAATCAGACGGATGTCTTTATTCTTTTCAAAAATACGAAGCGCTTCTTCCCCGTCACCGGCTTCCAAAACTTCAAAGTCCGATTTTACAAGAAAATCTTTGACCAGCTTTCGCATTCTGCTTTCATCGTCTACGACAAGAATCGTGTTTTTCTCCATGAATAACTCCCCTGTATTATTATTTTTTCCCGGAAGTAACGGGCTTTATTCCGAACACCCAGCGTTTCTGAATCTGGTAACTTAACAGGAATAAAAGCAAATCAATCACCGGTTTGATCAGGCACTTAATCAAAAGGGAATCCTGCCCGAGAATATGGGAAATGACATAAATAAGTCCGTAGGACAATGCCGTCTGGCAGGCCCAGAGCGTGTAATATCTTAAAAGCGTTCTTCCGACCTTTTCACCGGACCCGAACACCACTTTACGGTTCAGGGTAAAATTCAAAATCGACGAAAGCACTTTACCGCTTATTACCGCAATGGCCAGTGTCAGCTTCTCTTCGAGTCTGCCCGTCAGCATCAGAAGGCAGATGGAATAAACGCCCCAGTCCGTTAAAAACGATACAAACGAACTTGCAACGAATTTAAGGAAACGCAACAGCCGCTTAAACATATAGGCAAGAATCAGTTTGTAAATCTTCCAGGAATCGCGGATCGGATGAAAATGAGAAGTCTGGTTTTCCTCGATATAAACCGTTTCGATGGTCGTTTCCTTAAACGGAATCTCCTTATCCTTTAACGTAAAGAACATCTCCGTTTCGAATTCGTACCGTTCGCCCTTCGTCTCGATCATCTGCGGCAGGTACTCTTTCGGCGTTCCGCGAAGGCCGGTCTGTGTATCGGTAATCGGAATCAAAAGGACATATTTAAAAATAAACGATGTGATTTTATTTCCGGTTTTGCTTCGCCACGGAACCTTCGGATCGTTAAAATTGCGGCAACCGATAAATACACTGTGCGGATCTTCCAGCATCCTTTCGGCCATGTATTTTATATCTTTCACCGTGTGCTGGTTGTCGCCGTCGACGGTAATCACACCGATACTGTCCGGACGGTTCTCTAAAACATACGAAAAAGCCGTCTTCATCCCACGGCCTTTTCCCTTATTCACTTCATGTGTAAGTACGGTTACTTCGCTGTATTTCGAAACCTCTTCGAAATACTTCAAACACTCTTCCCTGCTGCCGTCATTGATAACCAGAATATCCTCGAATCCGCCTTCCACCAGGCCTTTTACGACCTCGGGAAGTTTGTCGTCCGGATTGTATGACGGAACAATGATTGTAATCTGATTCATTTTTAGCCTCTTAATCTGAATTCCCATGTAGTATTTTACACTTTTTTAAGAACTTTGTCATTAAAAAACTCCGCAGCTTAAGCCGTGGAGTCCAAAGTGGAGACAATCCGGCGGGAGTCGAGCCCTTAACGGGTTCGCCCGGATTCTCTGTTCGTGGAGTAGACGGGAGTCGAACCCGTGTCCAAAAGCAAATTCCCTGTCCTTCTACTATCGTAGTTGTTCATTCTTTATTCCCGAAACCGAAAGGAGAACAACACCCTGCCGGTCCCGGTAGCTTCATGATACGTACCTATGCGCAAAGCTTAACATAAGCCGTTTCCCGCAAAGATGATGCCCGGATCCGGATGTGCGGGTGCACCCGGGCGGACAAGCAGCACTTAGGCTGCTAAAGCTACTCTGTTGTTAGCGTTTATATTTAGGTTTACGATTTGACGCATCGTCTGCGGATAGCTTCTCCAGCTGCATTACCCCTGTCGAAACCTTTACTACCCCGTATTCAGTTTTTAAGCTGCAAACAACTTATGAATTTCTGTCCTTGAAGGCACGCTCCATTTCGCGTTTTGCATCCTTCTTTGCCAGATCTTCTCTTTTATCGTAAAGTTTCTTACCTTTGGCAAGTCCGATTAACATCTTGGCCTTTCCGTCGGTAAAATACACTTCGATCGGAACCAGTGTATATCCTTTTTCCTTAACCTTCCCCACAAGTTTTAAAATCTCTCTCTTATGAAGAAGGAGTTTCCGCGTTCTGAGCGGATCCTTGTTGAAGATATTGCCTTTTTCATACGGCGAAACGTGCATGCCGTATACATACAGCTCTCCGTCCTCAATACGAAGGAAGGATTCCTTAATCGAACATTTTCCAAGACGCAGGCTTTTCACCTCGGTACCGTGAAGCACCAGACCGGCTTCGTAGGTCTCCTCGATAAAATAGTCGTGATACACTTTCTTGTTGTTCGCAATCAGTTTTTTATCACCTTTACTCATTTTATTATTATACACCTTCTACGCATAAAAAAGAACCCCTGCGGAGTCCGCAAGGGTTCTGAAAAAGCTTTTTCCTAGAACATTGTCAGGTTAAGGACAAGCGCAAGTACAATAAATGCCGCGGAAAGGATTGCCGTAAGCTTAATCATGACACCTTCCATGGAACGGCCTTTGTTCTTGCTCCAGTAAGTATCGGAAGAGGTGGTACCGCTGATGGCGCCCAGTCCGTCCGACTTGCCTTCCTGCATCAGAACCAATGCTGACATTGCAACACAAACAATAATAAATACAATCGTAATGATAGTACGAATAACCATTAATTACCTCCATGCCGCATTTACAGGCACCACACCCGGGCGGCATATACAAAACCAAAACAATTGCCGATAAAACATCAGCCCTCATAATATATCATACCGTTTCGGAATTTGCAAGCATTTTTACGATTAATCGTAAGGTGTGGAAGTGGCCCCCTGATTCTCTATGGAAATCGGATCATATCCCGCATACTGCTGCAAATCAATCGGTTCGTCACCGAAATCATTCGATTTAACCAAAACGGAAGTTGCGATAAAATAAGCCAGCCCTGCCGCTATGGCAAGTCCGAAAACGACTCCCAGAAAATATATACCAATCATACTTATACCTCCTGTCTTTCCTTTACAAATTCCGTCATCTTCTCTTCTCTTGCCAGATCCATGTTCTTCTTGTATTTTTTGAAGTTTGCATGACCCATCATGAAGAAGAAGCCCGCGGCAACAATCGGAATCACCATTGCTTTTCCGGAATTGCTCGAACTCGTGGAAGAAAAAACAGCCTTTGTCAATGCTATGGACAACGGAATTGCCACTGCACTTGCTGCGACAAACGCCGCAGAAAGGATTGCGTAAAACTTTTTCTTATCATAAGGTACAGCGCCTACCACCTTTCCGGTCTGTCCGTTTACCATGATGGTATAGGTGTTAAAATCATAGCGGAAAGTCAGAAACCAGGCAGGAAGCATGGTATAGTATTTCTTCCGGATATGAAACATCGGAGCCGAATCCGCCAGACCGACCGGGGAACCGGGAACTTTGAGTTTTGCCTTTTCATACATCATGGACTGTGCACGGAACATAGCCGTCGTTGACATCTGGTCCGAAGACATGTCGAAACGGTCGGAATAGAATCCGGACATGTAACTGACATGAAAAGGACGAATTCCGCTGTAATCATACGGATCCAGTTTTCTTGAGGAATAATCGTTTAAATTTCTGGATGCATCCACCGGAAAATAAAACAGATTACAGCTTGTATTTACGCGATAGTGTTTGATTTTCGTGGTTTTTCCCGATTTTACACGGCTTCTGATTACCATGCTGTCCGTGTAGTTTGCATCGAAAAGCCAGTACGGAATATAAATACCGCAAAGTTTATCCACTTCAAAATTCTTTACTTCATCCGGTACAAGAACGCCTTTGTTTAAGCGCTTCCGAACCAGGGAAAGTGCCTCATCCTTCGTGACCGCAAACGGAATAATGCTGTCCGGTTTCGTACATTTTTCCATACGGGAAAAAGCAATGGTAGGCTGTCCGCAGTATGCACAGAAAGAGGAGGTCTCCACTCCGGTAAGGCAAAGCTCCGCGCCGCAGGTGGAACAGGTATAGACTTTGTTATCCATTAAATCCGCACCGTAATCGGGCGGGGCATCCGTAACAAGATAGATTCCTCCCGTATTCTGAATAATACGGGAACCGGATTTCGTATAGATATAATCCTTCTTCGGTCTTGCCGCGTTATATATGCCGGCGGTGGCTGCTTCCAGAGGATTCTGCCCGCCCGGGATAGTTCCCGTCGAATCGGTTCTGACGTTGCCGGCCATCTTCAAATTACGGTCGACATTTTTCTGATATTTATTGAATGCCCGATTCACGGAAACGGTATAGCCGTAAGGGTCATTCAGGACGGAACGTTGTCCGCGCATATACGAGTTTTTCTCGATTTTTTTGAGTTCGTCGGCCATTTGTGCTCTGGCTTCGCGGTCTCTTAGGTTGGCCTCGATCACCTGGTCCCATGTCATATTTTCACGGGTGGTTCCGTCAAAAGGCTTCGTATAATCGATATCCGCATTTTCAATCTTTCTGTTGTATTCTTCGGAAAGCTGCGTCTGCTTTGCGTAATAATCGTAAACATTATAGTTGGGATCCACTTCCGGCAAATCGACATCGTGAATGGAAACGGTGGTTCCCGAAAAGGGTTTTGTATAGTCGGGTTTCGGCCGTTTATGATATTCTTCCGCAAGTTTTTGCTGTTCTTCGTAATATCTGTTGCGGTTGGCTTCGCGTTCCTCCGGCGTAATATTAAACCGGTATCTTTCCAGTTCCTTGACCGATTCTTTTACCTTATTCTGCACACCGGGATAAGATCCTTGTAAGTCCGTATATGCGGCTGCCTGTACACCGGAATAATAACCCTTTGAGTCCATATATTCCGTTGCCTGCACTCCGGAATTAAAATTGCCGACTTCATCCGACACCTCAGACGGTGACCAGGCTGATACGCCCTCGGTCTGTGCAGGATTAGTCATTGCACGACCGGTCTCCGGCATGGGTACCTCTTCTGCCGTAAAAAAAGAACCGCAGAATTTGCAGTACATCATTCCGCTTTTTACATCGAATTCCAGTGCGCCGTTGCAATTCGGGCATTTGATAATCATGTTTTTCCCCTTTTTAATAAACAAATCTTGTCATCTTGTGGACAAAATCGTCCCACTGACAATATATTATACCAGATATAGATATATTAACACATCAAATTGTGAAACGTATCCGGACATATTTTTCACTTTTTGTAAAATACGCAAAACATCCCTGCTCCTCTTATACATACAAAAAGGCCGCCTTTCGGCGGCCTTTGCCTGATTCTATTCTTCGTCATCGTCATATTCACAGACGATGATTTTATCCCTTCCGGGTTCCTTTTCAAACGCCAGTGCACTGATTAAGGCCGCAAAAGCGCCGTGCGGCTTGCCGGGGCCTCCTTCAATCACACTCATTGTCGTATTCGGTTTCAAACTCGGAATCGCAGGACATGCAGCGAAGGATTCCGGGCCTTCCGCCCTGTTCCAGTCTGCCGCCGCAGTTCGGGCACTGATTGATTTGTACGATTCTTTTCATAAAATCCCCCCTGAAATACTTACAGCGTGAATCCTGAAGGAAGCGGAATGGTAAACATATAAACGGTTGCAATGATCAGGAATAGAATCGAAATAAAGAAGACAATTCTGCGGTTCGGCAGGTTTTTGAAAATACCTACGATACCGAGAAGGAACAAAACCAGTGAAAAGATAACGGTAACAAGACCGTAACGGTCGCCGTTTGCATTATCTTCCTGTCCCTGTACAAGAAGTTCGTCTGCCTCATCCAGCACTTCCTGCGCTTCCGTATAATAGTGGTCCATGAATCCTTCTTTGTCAAAAGGAGATGCCCATTCTTCCTGATCAAACGCCCATTCAATGGCTTCGATGAATTCGTCGGAACAGCTGTCGTAAATCAGGGTGTCTAATTTCGCCTCAAGAATATCGGCCTTTTCTTTGTCACCTTCCGACTCAGCGATTTCGATATCCGTCTGAATGCTGACAATATTATTCCAGATCATAAGATCCTGCATGTACTGCTGGGATCCTTCGTTCCACAGGGAGTTACCGTCTGCGGATAAGTTGTTACTCTTTGTATAATTGGTTGCCTGATTGCCTCCGTGAAGAGAACCGATCCAGGTTGCCCATGCGGTCAGAAGTGCCGTGATACCTAAGAAAATTGCCACGAACATTTCAAGTCTGTTTTCATCAAGCCAGGGAAGGAATCCCTTTTTTGCTTTCTTTTCTTCGGGCTTTTTGTCTTCCGTTTTTTCGGTTTCCGTCATTTCGTTTTCTGTTTTTTCGTTTTCCATGGTTTATAAATCCCCTTTCTGTTTCACAAATTTTATCATTTTAAACCTTAAAAATTATATATGAATAAGTGGCGAAAATCAAGAAAAAACAGGCATCGGGCCTTCCCGACACCTGTAACTTTTGAAATTCTTTTAAGGACTCACATTTATAAAAAGAAACGTCCGCATAGTAAAATTCTTCACCGAATTCGAGTCTGCTTAAACTTTTACAATTATGGAACGACTCCTGAATACTCTTTACTTTTGCAGGGAAAGATAGTTCCGTAACATTCTCGCACTCACCAAACATCGCAAAGCGGTAAATATAAATCAGGTTCTTCCCGAATTGAATGGAATCAAAGCGCAGATCTCCGGCGATTTCCGGGTTGGAAGTCAGAATCATAATCGACGGAATGGCCACAATACGTTATATTCTCTTTTTTGAATTCAGTCTCTTTTTCAAATCCGATCTTCTTTTTTAGCGTCTCTCCCAATATCCGGCGCTTACTTCTTTATAATTCTTGGTTGCGTTAAACAGTTTCACGCTCGAGATAATCTGCAAAGCGGTTTTGGCCATCAGCGGTATGGAACAAATAAAGAAAAGCACTGACGAAAGCGAATTTAAAAGCGGATCCGGCACGGTTGCACCTATCGCCTCCAACGCTTTTAAAACGATTCCGGGACGGGTAGCCGTAAAAATGATAATCCCCAAAAAGCACCAGCTTCCGAGCGCGTCCAGAATCTGCAAAACGCCCGACATAATCATCGTTCCCTTCGGATTCTTCCCATTATGAAGTCTGTCCGACGATGCGATTGAACAGATTAATGCCGTAATCCGCGTAATCGGAAAAACCGCAAAGAACAGTCCGATTGGAAGAATTAAAGCAGTCAGAAAAATCGCCAGTCCCTGTCCCGTATATCCGCCGGGAGAAGCAACACTCAGCCCAATACACAGCACAATAATTACAACCGTAATAATCAGATACAGAATTGAACATGCCGCTGTTACGGAATTGATTATAATCGATAATTTAATCGGCTTTTTTAATCCGTCGTTCATATTTTCCCCCCCATTTAGCTTACCAAATTGTAATCGCAACCGAATCCGATCCCTTCGAGATACTGATTTTACCGTTTCCGGCCTTTGGCTTTACCATATCGTCCACAATTCCCTCAGACGGATTAAAATCAATTTTCATCACATCCGGCGACGGGTGTTTTTTTACAAGCGTAAGGCCGGTTATATCAAGCTGATCGGCCTCTGTCACTTCCCAGCCGAGTCTTCCGCCGGTAACCCCGATTGTACCGGTGACTTTCAAATACGCGCCCGGCATGAGCTTTAAATGCATATAATCCTGATTCGGTAGATCGACGCTTCCCATATCCAGTTCCACTTTGGTCCAGATATCCCTTGAAAAACCGCCTCCCTGATCACCCTGTCCATAATCCGCGGTCTGTCCGAGTGTCAGAATCTCTTCCACAAGAGTCTTCTCCTGAACCTGAAGGTCTTCATAGGAAATCTCCGGTCCGTTATAGCCGATTCCGAGTGCGGTTCCTTCCTGATTCGTATCATAATAAACATATCCTTTGTAGGGACATTTTGGATCAATCTCCTGTCTGTTTATAATTCCTGCCGGAAGAATGATATTATTGATATTTGTTTCATATACTTCTATATGGCAAAAGCTTCCAACCCATTTATCCGGATCGAAGGATGATTCGTCAAAGGTAATTCCGGAAAGGTCCAGCCTGCCGGAATTGAAGATTTCCATGACTGCAACGCCGCCTTCCCTGCCGGCTTTCCCGCCTTCTTTAATCGTTCCCTTTACCGTAAGCGCATGCCCGTTGCATTCCATATGAATACCGTCAATATTCGACTTGCCCAAATCAATTGTAAAATCGGCAGTCTGGTTAAATATGTAATGCCCTTCTTTGTAAAGTTTCTCAAGATCTGCCTGGGAAGCCACATCCGCCGGTGCATTCGGGTCAATCGGAGGCTCTTCGGATTTTTCAGGCTCGCTCTTTCGTCTTTCTTCCTCTTCTTTTCTTAAACGTTCTTCCTCTTCCTTCCTTGCTTCTTCTTCCGCAAGACGGCGAACCTGCTCTTCGGTGGAATTCGCTATGATATCCCAAAACCGTTGTTTATCCTCACTGACAAATCCGACTTCATGGGGAAAACCGTTCCGGTCCGCCAGAGCACCGAATTCTTCCGAATACTTGTCACGATTCTCATCACCTTCCAGAATCGGAACATCTATCATTTCGCGTTTCCTTCCTTCCACTTGCTTTTCGTGGTCATGAAGGAATAAATCGAATGCATCGATATAATTCATTCCGATGTATCGTTCTTTGTCGAAAGGCTCGTCCGTATGGCAGTTCTTTCCGCAGTCCGAAACATTACCGGAAGCATCGCAAATGGTATAAAGTTCCAATGTCGAATCCTGATTGGCTTCAAACCGGTAAATGATGCCGATATATAAATCCCCGTCCACGGGTGTGTATTTTCCGTTGTTGTCAAGTTCCAGCAGACCTTCGTTCTTCTTTTTGCAGGCAAACAGAAGGCTGAACAGAATGACAGCCGCCAGAATAAAAAGGCTTTTTCTAAGCATACCGCTCTTAAAATGATTACCGGTCTTCATGGCACCCTCCAATCAACATATACATAATTATAACATATCTGCGACCCGCGCAAAAAGAGGAGTTTCACATTCCGTGAAACTCCTCTCCGTGGAATCATTTTATCCTTAATTCTCTTATCGGAATTCGGATGAATTATGCATTTACAATCTGTCCGAAATCAGCCTTTAAGGAAGCGCCGCCGATTAAGCCGCCGTCGATGTTGGGTTTGGAAAGAAGCTCAGCTGCGTTGCCTGCGTTCATGGATCCGCCGTACTGAATGCGAACTGCTTCTGCGGTCTCAGCATCATAGATTTCAGCGATTAACTCACGAATGCCCTTGCAAACTTCTTCTGCCTGGTCGCTCGTTGCGGTCTTTCCGGTTCCTATTGCCCAGATAGGCTCGTATGCGATAACCATGGTCTTAACCTGATCGGCGGTAACGCCTGCAAGGTCGGACTTAATCTGAAGACGAATCCAGTCCATGGTTACGTTCATTTCTCTCTGCTCTAAGGACTCACCGCAGCAAAGAATGGGAGTAATGCCTGCTTCAAAAGCCTTCTTTACTTTCTTGTTTAAGAAAGCATCGTCTTCTTTGAAGTATTCACGTCTCTCGGAGTGTCCTATGATAACGAATTCAACGCCTGCATCTTTTAACATGGGAGCGGAAATCTCACCGGTGAAAGCACCCTTGTCTTCGATGTAGAAGTTCTCTGCACCAACCTTAACGTTGGTTCCCTTTACGGCCTGTGCTACGGGAACGATGTCGATTGCGGGTACGCAGTAAACTACATCCACGTCATCATTCTTTACAAGATCCTTTAATTCGTTTACTAAAGCAACTGCCTCGCTGGGAGTCTTGTTCATTTTCCAGTTGCCTGCGATAATTCTTCTTCTTGCCATTTTACAAATCTCCTTCGTTATTCGTTACACGAGGCCTGCAGGACCGAATGTCCGCAGACCTCTGTATAAAATCTTACTTGTCGTCAGCTGCATATACGCCGGGAAGTTCCTTACCCTCAAGGAATTCAAGGGAAGCACCGCCACCGGTACTGATGTGGCTCATCTTATCTGCGAAACCAAGCTGGTTAACTGCTGCTGCGGAATCGCCGCCGCCGATAATCGTGGTTGCATCGGTCTCAGCAAGTGCTTTTGCAACTGCGATGGTACCCTTTGCAAGAGTCGGGTTCTCGAATACGCCCATAGGTCCGTTCCA
>DLBG01000039.1 GCA_002494135.1 Lachnospiraceae bacterium UBA7027 | reverse complement strand
AAAGAGCGCGGAAATCCGCGCTTTTTTTGTGCCGGAAGACCGGTTTTTAAAATAGATTTTGCAACTTGCGACAAATTATGTTCCGTTTGCGACAAATATTTAACGAAGAAACAATTGTATGTTATGGTAGCATTGCAGGCACAAAGGGGAAAAAACAATATAAAAAAGGAAAAATCGTATGGCAGAGTTAATCAAAATTGTAGATATGTGTAAAGTCTACAACCCCGGGGAGAACGAGGTACGTGCACTGGATCATATCTCATTATCCATCGGCGAAGGCGAGTTCGTTGCAATCATCGGACAGTCCGGTAGCGGTAAATCCACACTGATGAACATGCTCGGATGTCTGGATGTTCCTTCCTCGGGAGATTATTTCTTACACGGACAGGACGTCGGAGAGATGATCGATGATGAACTTTCGGATATTCGAAATAAGGAAATCGGATTTATTTTCCAGGGATTCAACCTGATTCCTTCCCTGACCGCTCTTGAGAATGTAGAACTTCCGCTGATTTACAGAGGCGTTTCGAAGAAAGAAAGAACGGAACTGGCGAAGGAAGCATTAAGCAAGGTCGGTCTGGAACTGCGTATGACGCATAAGCCCTCCGAGATGTCCGGCGGTCAGCAGCAGAGAGTTGCCATCGCGCGGGCCATCGCACAGGCGCCGCCCATTATCCTTGCGGATGAACCGACCGGTAACCTGGATTCGCACTCGAGCGTGGAAATTATGGAGATCTTAAAGCAGCTCAACCGCGAAGGAAGAACGGTCATTGTTATTACCCACGACCCGGGCATTGCTTCCAAGGCAACGCGAATCGTTCATATCATGGATGGTAAAATCTACAAGGACGAAATCAATAACGGAGAAGATGAAAACGCAATCCGCGCGGAACTTGCCAAGGCACAGGAGAATGTCACGACCAAGGTAAAAGGAGTTCATCAGACACCTGACGAAATCCGGCCGACGGTTGCACCGCAAAACTTTGCGACACAGACACCGGCGGATGATGAGGTAATCGAATATCATCCGAACCATCCGGAGGATGACATCGAATCCTGGGATACAATAGAAGCGGAAAGAAACATCGGTTCCTACGGTACGCAGACGCAGTACGACGATGCACAGACGCAGTATGACGATACAACCCTTAGTTACAAGGAGGAAGAATAAAATGGCACGAAAAGACAAAGGAATCAACTTAAACGGTGACGCTGCGGAATTAAGCGCACAGGAACGTTTGGAGAAGAAGAAAAAGAAGAAAAGAAGAAAAATCGTTCTGACAGTAATCTTCAGTATTCTCGGAGTGCTGGTTCTGTTAATCGGTATCGGAGTATTTGCGGCATCCCGCGCCATGAAGAAAATGGCCGGCTCCACCGTTACGCTTGATTATGCACAACGCGGCGATATCAAGTCGGAAATTACCTTAAGCGGAACGCTGGAGAGTGAGAAAACCATGCACTATACCGCACCCGCAACCATGAAGGTTGCCGAGGCTGTTCCCACCGGAAGCTATGTAAAGAAGGGCGAGGTAATTTTAAAATTTGATGAGCAGGATTACGCAAAGGCTTTAAAGACGTTGGAATACAACAAAAAGATTGACGAGAATACCTATAAGAGCGGAAAGGCCAACATGGGTGATTCCGGCTCCAAGCTTGCACAGGCTCAGGCAGACGTAAGAAAGTATCAGGCAGAAGTCGATAAGTGGCAGCCGATCGTTGACAGCTATGAAAAAGACGAAAGATACGACAAGGACGTAAAAGCCGTCAATACCGAAATCGAAAATCAGAATAAGAAAATCCAGGAATATACGGCATTGATTTCCGCACTGGATAAGAAGGTATCCGACTACGCAAGTACTCTTGATACCGATTCGCTCGCCATGGATGAGTATGATAAAAAGATTGAAGAATATAAGATCAACATCGACTATTACACCCAGGTTGCCGATCTGAGTGCAAAAATCAAAAAGTGCCAGGACGTCATTAAAAACGTTGGAAACCAGTCCGACGGTTGGACCAAGGAATATACCGATGCGAAGACCAAACTTACCGAGGCAAAGGCTAACCTTGAATCCGCAAAGGCCAAAGTAGAAAGCTACAAGGCAGGCATGGGCAACGGTTATGATAAAGATACCAACGAACTTCGTGCGGAACTGAGTGCGGAGCAGGCACAGGATGCAATTGACGAATTAAAAGAATATGAAAAAGGCTTAATTGCTCCTTTCGACGGTGTTGTACAGTTAATGAGCTATACCGAAGGTGATACCGCGGCAGCAGGTACCCCGATTGTAACTTTCGTAAGTCTTGATGATGTACATGTTACTTTAGGTGTCGGAAAGTCCGATCTTGAGAAACTGAAAGAGGGACAGGACGTAACCATCAAAATGTTAAAGAACGAATACAAGGGTAAAATCCGTACCATCAACCGTGCCGCCGTACAGGCAGGGAATGCGGGTGCGCAGGTAGCGGTAACCGTATCCGTTGACAATCCGGATGACAACATTTATCTGGGTCTGGATGCAAAATGCAGTATTCTTACCGCATCCGTAACGGATGTCCGTATGGTACCTGTGGAAGCCGTTAACATCGACGGAACCGGCGAATTCATTTTCACCTTTGACAAGTCAACCATGATGGTTCACAAGAAATATGTAACGACGGGAACCAGTTCCGAACTCTTTATCGAAATCGTTGACGGTATTGAAGACGATGAACTGATTGTTACCAACTATACCGGTGTACTGGAAGACGGCAAACTGGCAACTCCCTCCCCGGAATCCATGATTATGCTTCAGCAGAACAAATAAGGACTTAGGATTGTAAAATCAATGGGACAGTTTTTTGAATATCTCAAAATTTCATTTAAGAGTATCTGGGACAACAAGATGCGTTCCATACTGACCATGTTCGGCATTATCGTCGGAATTTCCTCCGTAATTATGGTGGTAAGCCTCGGAAACGGAATCAAGGGAACCATTACCGGCGATATGAATTCCATGTTTTCCTCCCAGGTTTACATCAAGGCAGGAACGGCTTTGGAGTATTATGAAGACGCCGAAATGAACAGGGATGATGTGGATGCCGTTTTGGAAAACGTGGAAGGACTGAAAATGTTTTCCATGGAAGAAAACGGCTACGTGGAAATTGTTTCCGGAAAGCAGGAAATATATACCAATGTAATTGCCTGCAACGACACGTACGGTGTATCGGAAACCGCAGGATTCTTAAGCGGCCGCTTCTTTAACCGGGATGAATACGATGATGCCAAGAAAGTCTGCGTTATCAACGAATTCGGTGCAAAAGAGATTTTCGGACATACAAGTGTACTCGGAGAGACCGTTACGTTCCGCTTTGATACCGGAAAAGAATCCGATTATGTGATCGTCGGTGTTCGTAAGAAACAGGATTCGGAGCTTTACAATTTAGGCGGGGAATCCATTGAAATCAAAATTCCCTATACCGCTTATGCGGATGAACTCGGAATCGGTGCGTTGGACGATCATTTCTCCAGTGTTCTTCTGATGCCGAAGGATCCCAAGGAATCCAAAACGGTAATCCGCAGCTGCATCCGGCTTCTGGAAGCAAGAAAAGGCATTCGCGGACAGAAGAAACTGACGTATACCAGCTTTGATTCCGTTATGGATCAGGTAAACATGATTATCAACGGCGTTACGATTTTTATTTCCTTCGTGGCAGCCATTTCCCTGGTAGTCGGCGGTGTCGGCGTTATGAACATCATGCTGGTATCCGTTACGGAACGGACGCAGGAGATCGGTATTCGTAAAGCACTCGGCGCCAGAGTCTCCTCTATCATGATTCAGTTTTTGGCGGAATCTGCCGTACTGACCGCCGTAGGCGGCGCACTCGGAATTCTGTTCGGGTATCTGGGCGCGGCACTGCTTTGCTTCATAGCAAGTAAAATAACCAAAATGACCGTTGTGGCATCCATCAGTCCGCTGGTGGTGCTCGGAGTTGTGGGCTTTTCCGCAGTTATCGGTATGTTCTTCGGAATATATCCGGCCAAAAAAGCGGCCAAATTAAGCCCGATTGAGGCATTAAGACAGGAGTAATTCATGGGTAAGTTTTTCGAATATTGGAAAATGGCATACTTCAATATCCGCATGAATAAAGTAAGAGCCTTTCTTACCATGCTGGGTATTATTATCGGAATTGCTTCCGTAGTGGGTATTCTTTCCGTCGGTAACGGATTCTCCAACTGGGTTTCCGGTTCCTTAAACGGACTGGTAGGCAGTTATTTTAACATTTACGCCGGTGCGGATACGATGATTCCGAGACGTGTCATGGATCAGCTGGTAGATAAGTATCCTGAAATCACGGGATATTCGGATGATATCGGTTTAAGCGGCGTGGTGGAAAACCGCAGAGGGGAAGAAGAAGAGGTTACTCTCTATGGCGGAAACGTGGAACGACAGACCATTTCCAAAGATGAACTCCTTTACGGAAGATTATTTAATGAAGTTGATTATGAAAACGCCAGCCCCGTATGCGTAATCGATACCTACGGTTCCCGTAAAATATTCGGCAGGGAGGATGCTCTCGGCGAGACGCTTCGTTTCCATACCAGGACCGGCAGGGAGATTGCGCTGAAGGTGATCGGAATTCGTAAAACCGATAAGAAAGATCAGCCAAAGAAAGATACGGTTACGGAAGACGGCGAGGATACCACATTTCTCGTAATCCAGTTTGAGGACCCTTCCATTTCGGTGGAAATTCCGTCGACCGTTCTGTACAACGAATACGGTCTGGATCCCGATAATATCTGGGGAGCCTATGTTTTCGTCGATGAGCCCGCTCATGCAACGGAAATGAGCTCGAAAGCAAGAAAATATATTGAAGCGGCGCTTGATGTAAGAGGAGAGGATGTCATCTATTCATACGAATTGTCTTCCGCCATTTCCTCCATCAAAGGCGTGCTCGCCGGAATCACGGCCTTCATCATGATGGTTGCGGGAATCTCCCTTTTCGTGGGCGGTGTCGGCGTTATGAATATCATGCTGGTATCCGTTACCGAGCGGACGCGTGAAATCGGTATCCGTAAGTCTCTGGGTGCCAGAACGTCTTCCATCATGTGGCAGTTTCTGATTGAGTCCGGTCTGATTTCCTTAACCGGCGGTGTAATCGGAATTATCATCGGATATGCTTTCTCCGGTCTGGCATGCTGGATAGCGCATCTGGTAAAGGAATCCATCAGTTTTGCCCCGGATTTTAATCCGCTTATGATTATCATTATTGCGGTATTCTCGATGGGCATCGGTGTTTTCTTCGGCCTCTATCCTGCAGGGAAGGCGGCAAAAATGACACCGATTGACGCGCTTCGTCACAAATAAAGTTACATCATTGGTCGAAAGACCAACCCTTTCATACCTTTCAAAAAAAGAACTCTCTTCGGAGAGTTCTTTTTGCGTAATGTATATTGTCGGATTGTTTTACTTTGTCAGAGCTGTTTCTTCGTTAGGCTCAATGAGTGCGGTGTGCTGGGGCGCTACGAATTTGGCACCCGAGGGAATCAGACGGATATCCAGCGTGGTTTCTTCCGGATTGAAACCGTCACCGTCCGCATTCAGACTGAAACGCTCGTGATCTTTTCTGGAAAGAATCATACGACGTCCCTTAACCATCGTGTAGCGGCCCTCTAAATCCTTGTTCCGTCCGAAGTACAGGTTAAAATAGGTTCCGGCCTGTTTTGTGGGGCTCATCTGGTGGAAGAGATAAATATTCATGATGCCGTCATCCGGATAGATGTCCTGATCGATGGTGATCCGGTTGCCGAACACCCTGCCGTTCATGGCGAGAACCAGCGCATAATGGCCGGAATAATCGGTTCCGTCGATGGTGATATCGTAATCGGTATCCGCATTTCTCAAAAGATCATAGGGAACACCGATTCCGTATGCTGCCGTGGAACTGGTTTCGGAAAGCAACGAAAAGAGGCCTTCCGACTCAAACATGGAATTTCCGAGACCGGTACTTACGAAGTCCAGGGCCTTGCAGCAGCCGATTACCTTGATGTAATCAAGTTCGTCGATTCGTCCGTCCAGAAGGTTTTCGATATTCTGAAATCCTCTGTTTCCGCCCTGATAACATTTTAAAAAGTCATTGGAAAGACCGGTGGGATAGCAGGCAATCTGACGGTTCGGTTCATCGTCAATCCCGGAAAACGTCTGGGTAAGTGTTCCGGAACCGCCGATACAGTAGAATCGGATATCCTCATCGGTGAAAAGAGAGCACATTTTTTCCGCAATAAAGCGTTCATATCCGTTGTATTCGGATATGAAAATAAGCGGTGCAATGCCGCGTCTTGCACACACACCCTCTATTTCGGCACGAACACGGTTCGTGACATTCTTTTTGCCCGCTGCGGGATTGATGATAAAAATATGTCTCATGCGTTGATTATAGCATAATGTTACTTGTTGTGATACAATATATTTTGAGTCAGAATGTGCAAAAGCCCA
Source organism: Lachnospiraceae bacterium UBA7027 (assembly GCA_002494135.1). Taxonomy (GTDB): domain Bacteria; phylum Bacillota; class Clostridia; order Lachnospirales; family Lachnospiraceae; genus UBA3766. The sequence continues at coordinate 1,626 of DLBG01000039.1, read as the reverse complement.
TTCTGCGTACCGAAATCAGAAAGAGAAAAAAACATGGCAAGAAGAATTACCGAAATCAGGGTTTCAGGAAAGAAAGAAAGATACAGAAGAACGGGCAAGGTTATTTTCTTTTTAACCTGTCTGTTTACCATCTTTTTCCTCTTTGAGGGAATCTTTATACACAACGCGGCACAACTGGTGTACTATGCCATTTTTATGCCGTTATTCATTGCCATACCCACTTTTATCCAGAAATGTCCTTTAAGAGTGCAGGGCATCACGACGGAGCTTGTGTGGATCGGCTTTGTGACCGTGTACGGACTCAGTTATCACTGCATGGGGCAGACATCCGATGCGTTTATCGCCGTTATGATTATCATGGCTCTGTACCTTGATTCTACCATTCTGCTGGTCGGTTTTATTTTCGTAATCCTGGTATACGGCGCATGCTTTTTAATCGATCCGTATCTGATCATTAACTCGATTCCCACCGTGGACTCGCTGGGAGATTTTATCCTTCAGCTTTTTGTAATTACCGCAGCAGTTGCCGGCCTTCTGATTCTGATTAACCGGATCAGTGCGCAGCAGGAAGCGCTCGAACAGCGTAACATGAATATGACCAACCTCCTTCGCGTGCTGGAAATCAAGCGGGATGAAGCGCAGGCTGCAACAAAGGCAAAATCGGACTTCCTTGCAAACATGTCGCATGAAATCCGTACCCCGATGAATGCCATCACGGGGATGAGCGAACTATTGTCGCAGACGGAATTAACTCCCGATGCACAGGAATATGTAAAGACCATTCAGTCTTCCTCGGGAATCATGCTTGAACTCATCAACGACATTCTGGATTATTCCAAAATGGATGCCGGCCGCATGGAACTTGTCAGTGAGGTTTATAACTTAGAGGAACTTTTGCAGGATATTTCCCGTCTGATTCAGGCCCGTTTGTACGGAAAAGATGTGGAATTCATTATCGAGGGTGCGAAGGACGTTCCGAAGTCCCTTTACGGCGACTCCCTTCGTATCAAACAGATTCTTTTAAACCTGCTTGGCAATGCCGTAAAATTCACGAAAGAAGGCTATATCAAACTCGCCGTTTCCTGTTCGCCGGGCAAGGAAGACGTGGTTGTACTGCATTTTGACGTAATCGATACCGGAATCGGAATCCGCAAGGAGGATGCCGCAAAACTCTTTAACGAGTTTACCCAGGTCGATAACCGCAAAAACCGTAAAATCCAGGGCACCGGTCTCGGTCTTGCCATCGCAAAGAACTTTGCGAAGATGATGCACGGCGATATCGAACTTGAGAGCGAGTACGGAAAAGGAAGTACCTTCCGTGTCACTTTAGACCAGCGAATCGTGGACGAAGGAGTCTGCGACTTCGGCAAAGTCAATGCGGCAAAGGGAAAACTCGAGGAAGCGGAAGAAGGCAGCGTGAAGTCCATCAACGAGTTCTCCTGTCCGAATGCAAGAATTCTGATTGTAGACGACAACAAGGTAAACTTGAAGGTTGCCAACGGTATCATCGGTTCCTACGGTGCAAAAATTACCCTCTCCGAATCCGGAAGGGACGCGCTTTCGCGCATACAGAACGGCGAGGAATACGACATTCTCTTTATCGACCACATGATGCCCGATATGGAC
>DLBG01000043.1 GCA_002494135.1 Lachnospiraceae bacterium UBA7027 | reverse complement strand
GAAAATGCAGAAGGAAAATACTCAATCCGTTATCGGGATAATACGCTGGAATTCTCTGTTGGCAGTCCGAATGTGTATTTAAACGGAGAAGAAAAAATTTGGAATGCATCGGCTGTTATGGAAGGTGATGAAGTATTGATACCGGGAGACTTCATTGACCTTCTGGGTGTGAGAAGACAGATGTATTATCCGCAAAAAGGGGAAGTACAACCACCCGAGTACTGGTTAATTACACCATAAAACTAATCCGGACATTTCATTTTGATAATAACTCGGAACTAGGTTCAAAAAGAGGTTCAAAAAAGAAGGCGAGACCGCAAAGCTCCTTTCTTACAGTATTTTCGCCGCATTCGGAAGTTCGATTCCGGTCGCCGGCAGGAAGAACTGCAAATCTTAACGGTTTGCAGTTCTTTTTTTGTTGCAATTTTCTTCTTTCAGAAATAATAATAAATGAGGGATAGATGATGTTTTGCAGGGGTTGAAAAATCGATGAAACAGATTCTTGGAATTGTCATTATGAAAACCGAAGAGAAGTTTCACTTAAAAGACGCAAAGGCAATTGAAATGATGTTTAAAATTGCCTTCTGCCTCTTGGCGATTTTATTTGTTTTCTGGGCAGTTCGTTTTACCGCCGGCATTCGTAGTCTTAAGTTTGCTAAATACATGGAGCCGTTGTCCGGTTACAGCGTTTATCAGATACACAGTAGTCGGCAGAACATGCTCTCCGAGAAATACCCTCCCATTACCGATAAAGACCGGAATAACAACCTGTGGCATTCTTTTACCGCGTATCTGGGAGAACTGCAGAACAAATACGGATTGAAAGTCATAGCCTGTCGGCAGATAGTATATGGGAACAGCGGATCTGTTCTGACCATCACTTATGCCAATCCAGAGGAAATGGACTCCTCGTATGAAGAGTTAGGGATTCCTTTAAAGAGCGGGAGATTTTTTGAAGGTTCGGAAGACGCGGTTATTGTTCTGAAGGGAGATTATAAAGCAGGAGACAGAGTTTCTGTTACGGATAAGGAGGGTAAATCGCATTCTGTGCCGGTTGTCGCCGTTTCTGAGATTCCCAAGATTCCGGGGTGGGAGAGTTCCTTAATTTCAGGCGGAACGGATCTATTTTATAATTTGAACGTGAGTCGGGCAGAAGAGTATTCCACGGTACTGTTTCTAAATCCCAAAAGCCAATTAAACCAATATGAGAATGAGATTAATTATTGTATGCTCGTTCAGGCGGATGATCCGATTCTTTTAAAGGAATTGAAAGATAATGGGGCATTGTATCCGGTTGAAAATGCAATCAAAAGGACAAGAAGAAGGTTTATAACCGCGCTTCTTCTGACAATCCTGTTTGGGTTGCTTTTTAGCGGCACAGTTTTTTTTATGGATTATTACGGATGGAAAAAATACAGAAAGAGGCTGTTTTTCTTAGGCGTGTTCGTAGGAGCCGCGTTTGGGGTAATCAGTTCTTCCGGATACAGTCTGAGATTTGAGAAAGGAAGTGTTAATCTGCCGGTTACACTAATCGTATGGATTGGTTTCATGGTTTCGGTTATTTTATTCTCGGCCGGCTATTTTAAGAAGGCAGAGGAGGAAGAAAGCATAAACGAAGATGTGGAAGATTTCGAGAGGGTATCTTTAAAACCGGAGAATTATAAAGAAAAGCATACGAATTGGGAAGCATAACAGGTTGCAGACTTATATAATATTTTGAGACAACCTATGTCTCATTCAGTAAAATAGGGCATTTGCTCGTTTTGTGTCCTTCTAAAAATGTTGTGCCGGAATTACGATTTGACCATAAGGCAGCCGCAAATGAAGCGGCAGAAAATTCCAAAACAACTTTCAGGAGGACAAAACAATGAAGAAAAATGTAAGCGCAGCAATGGTAGCAATTTGTGTGGTTATCGGTTTGATTGGTGCAGGAGCAATCACATGTATCATTCTTTCCATGGTAACAGGAAAGGTGACACCTTACCTGGCAATGGGACTTGGTCTGGGCGCAATCGGTAACGCGATCGGACTTGTGGTCAATATGAAAAAGAAGGGACAAAACAATGGATCTGGTAAAGACGGGAGCATTTCTTAAGGAGCTGAGAAAAGAGAAGAATATCACGCAGGAAGAGCTTGCGGAGCAGATGGGAGTCTCCAGAAGAACCGTTTCGAGATGGGAGACCGGATCCAACATGCCCGATATGGACGTCCTGATTGATATTTCCGACTTCTACGAGGTTGATCTGCGAGAGATTCTGGATGGAGAAAGAAAGGACAAACAAATGGATAAAGAGATGAAAGAAACCGTACTTAAAGTCAGCGAGTACGAGAATGAAGGCAAAAAGCGCAACGCTATCGTTGTGATTATTTATTCGGCACTTGGAATCATAGCACTTATAACAAACCTGATCCTTAATATGTTGGAGATGCCCGACACCTTTATGACAGGATTTTTAAAAGGAATGACCGTTGCGGCGGCCCTTGTGGCGCTGGTTCTCGCTATTATTTATGCTTCCGGCGTACTGGCCAAATTGTATATGTTTAAAAAGAGATTGTTTGATAAAAAGCGTTAAACGCAACAGGGAGTTGCGTGATTATTATGAACCGACGTGATAGTATGAAATCACAAGGAGGTCACTATGGCTAAGGAAATGTCCGTTCATTTTTCAAACTAGGTCCCCAAATGGGTTCAAAAAGAAAGGCGAGACCGCAAAGCTCCTTTCTTACAGTATTTTCGCTGGGATCAGAAGTTCGATTCCGGTCGCCGGCAGGAAAGAGTTACAAATCAATTCGGTTTGTAACTCTTTTTTATTGCTTTTGAGGCAATATATTCTACTATGTTTACAGGCGTACAAAGTTGACAAAGTGTACACAATGTTCATATAATATAATTGTAACGGAAGACATTTTATGGGAGATAAACTATGAATTTACTGAATGCTACGGATGTCCGTAAAAACTGGTCTATTACGCTGGATCAGGTTGCGCATGAAAGACCTGCATATGTTAAGAGAACGCATGATAATGTTGCAATTATAAGTGTTTCGACCTTGAACTTAATGTTATCAGGCTATCATTTTTGTGCTCAA
>DLBG01000046.1:3029-12701 GCA_002494135.1 Lachnospiraceae bacterium UBA7027 | reverse complement strand
TTATTAAAAATTTAAAACATTTACCACGAAATATCATCCGCACTCAGAGGATTCAGATTTGTCTTAATACTGGAGATTTTTCCGCCTCTTAATTTCACCACCCGGTGTGCCATTTTAGCAATCTCCACGTTATGCGTAATCATGATTACCGTGGTCCCCTTCTCCCGTACAATCTTTTCAATCACACGAAGGACTTCCTGACCGGTTACAAAATCAAGAGCTGCCGTCGGTTCGTCCGCAAGAATAATCTTCGGATTCTTAACGAGAGCTCTTGCAATGGAAACCCTCTGTTGCTGTCCGCCGGACATCTGGGACGGATAGTTTCCGGCGCGATCCGTAAGACCGACCAGGCCGATTGCCTCATCGACGGAAATCGGATTTTTACTGATTTCCGCTATGAACTGTACATTTTCCTTAGCCGTCAGATTGGGCATCAGATTGTATGACTGAAAAATAAATCCAAGGTAGTTTCTCCGGTATTCCGTCAGATCTTTTTCCGATGGATGCGAAAAATCTTTTCCCTCAATGACAAGCTGACCGCTCGTCGGATAATCCATGCCTCCGATAATATTCATCATCGTGGATTTCCCGCAGCCGGACTCGCCCAAAACCACGACAAATTCATTCTCGTAGATATCCAGATTGATTCCTTTCAGCACATGCAAAATCGAATCTCCGGATTTATAATCCTTTGTGATATCCCTTAAGGAAATAATCGTTCTGTGATGTTCGGTTTCCGGAATAATCAGTCCTTTTTCTTCGATGGTCATGGCCGCCAGAGAAGCCATTTTTTCCATAAAATCCAGTTCTTCCGCCGTATACAGTTCGCCGTCTTTTTTATTGGCAATGATGACGCAGCCGAGGATTTTTTTAACGGTATTCAAAGGCACGCAAAGCAGCGACGTCGTTTTTAATCCGGCTTCGTCAAAGATACATCCGTCCACGGATGCCGCTCCTGCGATGACCGGTTTGGTCACGCTTTCTCCGGTAAGTGTGGTATGACCCTCTGCACCGACTCCGTTCTCCACCGTGATTTCCGATAAATCGATTTCGCCTTTGGATAACACGCACCTAAGAATTCCGGTTCTTTCATTCAACATCCAGATGGCTCCGACTTCACTCTGAAACGAATCCATAATGGTGTCCAGTGATTCGGACAATGCCTCATCGAGGCTTTCCACCTCCAAAAGGCTCATCATAATCCGGTACATCAGCGTTGTCTGATTTTTACGATTCTGAATCATAAGGTTTTGCTCCGCTTTCTAAATTCGAACGTTTAATATTTTACGATATCCGTCAATGGCTCTTTTCCGATTTTACGGAAGGAAATCAAATCAATAAGCACAGTAAATCCGGCGTTAAAGAGGATTGCATATATCCAGGCCATGATATACGGATTTCTGACATACATGATATGTGAATTCTCCATAAACCGGACCGCGACATAGGCAAATACAATGCCGAAAATCACACCTACGATAATTCCGATTATCGTGGTGGCAATCGACTCTCTCGCAACATATCCGATGGTCTCTTTTAAGGTAAATCCGTTGATTCTCATGACAAGCATTTCGCGCATTCTCTTCTTTACAAGAATGTTTGTAAAATTCACAAGAATCATAAAGGTCAGAATTACGGACAGAATTACGCAGATCACGGATACCAGGTTGAAGAGCCGGTTGATATTTTCACCCTTTTCCACCAGATGATTCGTCTTAAGAATCCGAAGGTTTTCGTTAATCTTAAGAAGTTCCGCTTCCGCTTCGTCGGCGCTTATGTTCCCAAGTTTTAAATAAAGCGAATTCGGCTCATATTCTTTGCCGTAAATCGTTTCATATACTTCCGGATTGCATACACATACCAGCCCGAGATAATTGATATACTCACCGGAAACCGAAGCCTTATAACGGTACAGTTTCTGATCCAGAATTTGGATTTCTTTTTCTCCCTTTAAACGTTCCGCTAGTTTTTTCGGAATCAGGACTCCGTCATTCGGGATTTCTACGGTTTTACCGAAAGCATTGCTAATATGAATATAGGATTCTATTTCTTTTGAATCCGCGGTAATTAAAATCATTCCTTCGTTACCTTCCGGCATGGATATGAGTCCTTCCGTATAACGGCTTTCAAGGAAAGACCCGCCTTTTTCGGTAACCAGTTTTTTTACGGCATCCGTATCCTTTGCAGTTTCGTCGTCAAAAACAACCTGCACCGTATAATCGTTAAATACTTCCGTCTGTGTGGACATGGAGCTTTTGAATGCATAACGTACCGTATAACCGAAACCGATTAAAGAACAGCTTCCTAAAATAACCACGATGGAGACCAGCACACGTTTGATATCCATGCGAAGGTTGTTGAGAATCAGTCTGGAATACAGCGTTCCCCTGCCCTTGTCGTTTCTTCCTTTCATCGACTTCTGCACGGGTTCGCTTCCGTTGATTAAGCCGATTGCGGAACATTTCAACAGATTGTTGCAGGCCAGAATCGAAATGGCTACTGAAAGGGAACAGGTCCCCGTAAAAAGCACAAGGAAAGGAATCCATGCCATTTTCGTGGGCATGTATCCGAATGCGTATGAGGAAATTAACGGTCCCTTCACGATGTGGTAAAGCAGGAATCCGAGCCCCACCCCGACTCCGTTTCCGATAAGCGTTGCGCCAAACGAGAATAAAATGAATTTAAATGCCGATTCGCGGTTATATAATCCCAGTGCCTTTACCGCACCGATCTGTTTTTTCTGCTCATCCACAAGAATCGCAATCGTGGAAAAACATACCAGACTCGCTACCAGTAAAAATACCGGAATAAAGCAGCTGGCAAAAGCATAGGTCGTGGAAATGGATGTATCCAGCTGTAAAAACGAAGCCGTCAGGGTTCTTGGATTGACCACATAATTATAATCGTCCAGCGTTTCCACTCTGGCCGTGGCTTCCTCTAACTGTTCGTTTACTTCTTTTTCTTTTTCGTAATACGTTTTCCAGCCGTCCTCAATCTCTTTTTCTTTCTCGGCTTTGGTTTTTTCAAGTTCTTCGTATCCTTCGGCGATTTTCTTACGGCCGTCCTCGATTTCCTTTTTCTTGCTGCGTTTCATGCGCTCTAATTCGGCACGGGCATCGGCAATCTGTTTTTCGCCCTCTGCCTTCGCTTTTTCATACTGGTCCTTCGCATCCGCAATCTGCGCATTGATTTCGGCTTTCTTTCTGTAATACTCGGACCATCCGTAATCAAGGTCTTTTCGGGCTTTATTCAGTTCGGTTTCGGCATCCTTCAGTTTTGCCTCCGCCCCCGGAAGGTCCGCCTTTTCAAGTTCCTGATTGTATTTGACCAGTCCGACCGTATACTGAATTCTCGCCTTTAAAAGCTTATGGATTTCATCGACCAGAGTCTTAAACTCATCGTATTTTTCCGGAATTTTAGCGGCGGTTTTTTCAAATAATTTCTGAAGTTCCTCGCGGACTTCTTCTTTCGAGGGAAGATTCTCATAGATTCTGTCCATCCGTTCAAGCAGGTCGGAGATGCATTCTTCCCGTTCTTTTGGTGTCCCGTTTTTGATGGTGTCCTCAATTTCATCTTTATCGGCAATCAGAGCCTTGAATTCGTTCCAGGATTCGGAACCGGAGAGTTCCGGGATCTTCTCTTCGATTTCATCAAGTCCTTCGCTTACGTTGTTAAATAAATCATCGAGGATATCGATGTATTCCTTGATTTTCGCAGTTTCTTCGGAAAGTTGATCCCGAACCTGTTCTTCCCCTTCTTCGATCTGTTTATGTGCATCATCCAGCTGTTCTTTTGCTTCCGCAAATGCCTCTACCGCATCGTCATACTCTTTTTTTCCTTCTTCGTACTTTGTTTTTCCATCCTTGTACTGACCTTCCAGCTGATCCAGTTTGGATTTCGCCGAAGAGAATTCACGGTCCGCTTCTGCTTCTCCGTCCTGTATTTTCTGCCATGCCTCACCGAGTTTTCGGTTTAGTTCTTCCTCGGCATCTTTTATTTTTTTTTCGGATTTGGCTACTTCATCGTCTAACGTTTTGGAGCCTTCCTCAATCTGCTTTTCTCCGTCTTTAAGTGCTTCCCTGCTTTCACGCAGGGCATCTTCCAGCTGTTTCTGACCGTCTTCGAGTTTCGCCTTTGCATCGTCTAAGCCCTCTTTGGCTTCTTCTTTTGCCTCGGTTAACTGCGTATTGGCTTCTTCTCTTATTTCAACCGTATGCTCGCTTCCGAGCGTGGAAACATAGTCCTCGAGCCTGTCCTTAAGTACGAGGATACTTTTTTTACCGGCAGTAGAAAACAGATTGACATTCTTTGGGATATCCGCTTTGATGAAAGCCACAAGATAGCGTCCTTCCACGGCATCCGCATCAAAGGCTTCGTCGGGAAGAAGAATCATATATTCGTTTTTGGTGATGTATTCCGGTTGCACCACTTCCGCGGTAACGGTAAAATGCTCACCCTTTACCAGGTCGGGAACACTGACACCGGTAAGTGTAACCGTATCACCGATTTTCACTCCGAGAAGATCCATCGTCATCCGGTTTAAGGCACATTCCGTTACTTTGGAAGGCATTATCCCTTCCGTCAGTGTGACGGTATTGATTTTTTTCGTTTCATTAATCACGGACGCATTGATTCTCTGTCCGTCAACCTCCAAAAAGCAGCCTGCCCGGTATGCTCCCTCAACCTCGGTCACTCCTTCGATATCCTGAATCTTTTCAACATCTTCCGGAGAAATACCCATGGAAGCCACAATTTCCAGATCTTTATAATGATGCTCCCTGTAAAACGAATTGGCATGGCTCTTCATGGAAGCGCCGAGATTATAGATGCATAATAGCCCTCCTACTCCAAGCATCATAATTGTGATGATGGAAAGGAAGGCTACTTTTCTGTTTATGATATTTCGAACTGCTTCAAGAAGCAATGTTTTCCTGATTCTCATATTGTATATTTTACCACAGAATTATTATTTTACCATAGCTTTCGGGGTCGGTAATTCCACTCCGCCGAAAGGTTTTGAAAACTGTCCCTGTTCCCCTGCAGGTTAATTCCTCCATAAAGGACTTAAACGGATATTTTATATATTTTTTTAAAATGGTATACTTAAGAGGATAAAAATAATAAGAAAGCCGGATTTACAATGAAAGACAAGCTTTTGGATTCACAAAAATATATCGCGTTAATCAACGAACTGCCGGAATGCACCCACAGTTATTTGATGACGGGCCTTTCCGAGAATACACTGACTACGAAAAACGCCTACGCCAGGGATATCAAATATTTTCTGGAATTTGCGGTAAATCATTATTCCTATTTCCCGGACAAATCCGTTAAGGAAATTACCATGGAGGATTTAGAGCACATTACCGCCGAAGACATCAATGTCTACCTTTTTACGATGAAGGATCAGGGCCTCGGTGAAAAAACCAGAGCCCGTAAGAAATCCGCTGTTTCCGCAATGTTTAATTATATGATCAATGCACAGCGGAAACTGACTTATAATCCGGTCAGCGGCTCGACCAAAATCCGTCTTCCGGAGAAGGATTTTGTCATCTATTTAACGCGTGAGGAACAGGAACGTCTTCTTCATACCATCCGTTACGGGAACGGCCTTTCCAAAGGACAGCTTGCTTATCATGAGCATTATAAAATCCGCGATCTGGCCATTGTCTTTCTGTTCCTTGATACCGGACTTCGTGTTTCCGAATTAAACTCCATCAATGTCAAAGACTTATCTCTCGATGATTATACGGTTGTCGTGCAGAGAAAAGGAAGAAATAAAATCCAGATGATTTACTATTCCGACGAATCCGCGGAATACTTATCGGATTATCTGAATGAAAGGAAAGCCCGCGGCGACATTTTTCACGGCGACGATGCTTTGTTTGTAACACTGGAAGGCAATCGTCTGTCCGTCCGCGAGATTCAGAATATGGTGAAAAAATATGTTGCGGCAGCCATCCCGGAGAAAACGCATTCCATTTCTCCTCACAAGCTGCGCTCTTCTTTTGCCATGGAATTTTACCGTGCAAGCGACAAGGACATTCTGACTCTTCAAAAGCGCATGGGACATAAATCCATTCTGACCACAAATATCTATGCCAAGGCTGCGGATGCCGAAATTAAGGAATCCCGCAACTGGCGCGAGAAACCTTCGAAGAATGAATAGTATAAAAAGCAAAAAGGGTCATAGGAATGAATAAAGTCAAGGATATGATTAAGGCCGGTATTGACAGAGACGCAAATAAATCCGTACTGATCGGTGTTTTTAACAGCGGATATCTCATTGCCCTGTTGCTCTTCCTGGCGGGGTCTTTAGGGTCTCTTTGCGACGGAGTAATCGCTTCAAAAGGACTGGGTGTTGCCGAGCTTGCGGCAATAGGCATTGTATATCCGTATACTAAAACCATGGAATGCATTTCTCTTTTGTTTTCCAGTGGTTCCCAGGTCATTATAGGAAGAAAAATCGGACAGAATAAATTTGAAGAAGTCTCAAAGATTTTCTATACATCATTGACTTTTATTGCCGTTTTGGCTCTGCTTCTGGCAGCATTTGTCTGTGTGTGTTCCGATCCCATATCCAGGCTGTTTGGTGCAAACAGTGACGGTGGAACACTTAAGCCTACCATGGAATATCTTTTTTCTCTTGCCATCGGTGCACCTGCGCAACTTCTTACGCTGTATATGATTCCGCTATTTCAACTCGATGAGAAAAAGAAGCTGATAAACATTACAACTGTAATCATGACAGTTGTAAATATATGCCTGAATATACTGTTTGTTTTGGAAAACATGGGCATTAAGGGTATCGGCTACTCTACATCCATCAGTTATTATGTGGCGCTTATCATACTCGGAACTCATTTTTTTGAAAAGAAATACGGAATACTTTTACGCGGAAAATTCAGTATAGATCTGAGATATCTGACAGAAATAATAAAAGAAGGCGCACCGTCTGCATTTAAGAATGTTTCCTCTATTATCTTTAATACATTTGTCAATAATCTGATTGCCCGGGTCGGTACGACGGATGCAATGGCGGCTTTTTCAGTCTTTAAGATGACAAAGTTTATTTTCTTATCTGTTTCTGAGGCTGTCATAAGTCCCGTCCGTATGATTCAGTCAATGCTGATTGAAGAAAAAGACAAAAAGATGCTCAGAGAAATTTTCAGATACTCTGTATTAAAGGGGCTGACTCTTTCCGCACTGCTATCAGCTCTTCTCTGTATATTTGCAAGAGAAATGTTCGGTTTTCTGGTCTCCGGTAATGTTCTTAATGAGACTGTTTATCTTATGCGATGCAGTGCTGTTGTTTATGTCCTGAATACATTCGTGTGCTACTATCTCGCATACTTTCAGGCAATAGGAAAAAAACGGATTGTCTATTCTATTTCTATCGTTCTTAACATCGTAACATTGCCGCTTTTTTATCTGCTCGGTATAGGATTCGGCGCCAGGGGCATATGGTTAAGTTTTCCTCTTCAATTTGTCATAGTGGTTTCGTATGTGATCATTGCTGCTCTGATTGCGGGACGGAAAAACAAAAGTATTGTGGATAAACTTCTGATGATCCCTGATGAAGAAGATATGGATTACGAAACATATGATTATCATGTCGGATCGGTCGAAGATGCCAAAAACGCATCCACCGAGTTTGGCGATATCTGCAAAAACCGGATTGCCGAAAAGAAAAAGTTCTGTTATTGCAGCCTGGCTCTGGAAGAAATCCTTTTCAATATTCTGGAATATCAGAAAGCAAATAATGAAAACAATCCAAACATTGATGTACATATTGTTTTATTCGGAAATAACAAGATGATTATGAGGGTAAAAGACTGCAGTAAAGAGCGAGACCCTTTTGCAAAATACGAGTACAAAAAAGAGTCGGACAGCCTCGAAAACATCGGAATAAAGATGGTGAAGTCATTTGCTGCGGATGTAAAATATTCGTTTATTTATGGTGTCAATTTTATAACCATTACGGTTTGATATATTTTTCCCATTTAGGCATTTTCATAAAATCTGTCACTTACGCTTCAGAATCTCTTTGTTTAACAGTTTGAAATGCCCTGCTTCTCCCAGCACTTCCATATGGATTGCCGCGATTCTTGCGGTCGTCGTGATAAAATCCATAATCAGAGTCATCGTTGCCGCAATTCCCAGATTTTCACCCGGAATTCCGAACTGTTTCATGATTAAGCCCAGTACAATCAGCATACCGCCCGATACAGGAGGAATTGCAGGCTGAATCAGTGAAACAATCAGCCATACTCCGACAATCCAGCCGACATTGACCGGAGTCCCGGAATATTCGGCGAAATAATAAATCGTTGCAATAAAACCGGATGCCGAGCAGGTAATATGAAGCACGTTTTTTAAAGGTGTGGCAAAGGAACTGTATTCCGGTGCAATACCGAGTTTCGTTTTGTTGATATCGATTACGGTTCCGAACGCAGCCATGGATGAACAGGTCGTTGCACCGATAGCCACGGAAGGAAGGATTTTTTTAATTATCACAGAAAAACTTGCCTTGTATTGTATCGCAACAATCAGGACCTTGATCAGAACATATATGAAATTAATGATGATACAAAGAACAATCGGTTTCCAGATATTTGCTATTCCGCCGAAGCCGTTTTCCCAGAACAATAACGTCAGCGCGGATACGATATAAAGCGGCAGGAATTTACATACAAAATTAATGATATTGATAAACAGCACATTTCCCTGACAGATAAAATCCTTTACGGTTTGGATTTTATTTCCGGTCATTACGACAATCGAACCGACAAAGAGCGCGATAAAAGCAATCTGCAGCATATTGCCGTCTTTAAATGGTGTGACGGGATCGCTCGGTATGATGCTGATAAACAGCATGGCGATATCATGCAGTCCGCCATAACCGCCGGAAGTTCCGAATGTCATCTTAAAAAACGGCAGTAAAACCAGGGCAAAAATACCGGTTTCAAGAATACCGATTAACATCGTTTTCGAAATCAGATACCGCCCTTTTTTGTTGACATCGGATACACTGCCCATCCCGCATACGCCAGAAAGAATGGATAAGAAAATCAGTATTCCGGCAAATACATATAACAGGTTCATAAACAGCATTTCGAAATTTGCGAAAACATACTCCGAAAGGATTCTGACGATATTTTCGGGAATATACGGTTTGATAAGGCCCAAAAATACGGACAGAATAACCGCAACAATAATGAAGGTTTCGTCTGTAACACCGTTTTTCGGAATATCCAGAGTAATGATGTTTACTCCGTTTTTATAGATGATATTCGGTTCAAATCCGACGTTCTGGGCAAGTGCTTTGGTATAATCGTCCAGCCGGTCTTTCCGGTCGTCCGGGCAGAACTGAGGTCCCTTCAGTTCCAGTTTTAGGCAGGCCCGGTTAAAGGTTTTGACGAAATGCAGGGTTGCTTCTTTCGGCTCTTTGCAGTTTTTTTCAAGATCCAGAAGAACGGATTCCATCAAAAAAGATGCACGGATGCTGTTTTTCTTTGACACCTTCTGCTTTGCAAGCCAGGCATCAATCTCTTCCGTGATTTTTGCGATTCCTTCGTTATCCAGAATAAAATTTTTTGATTCAACCATAGTCGGATCGATTCCCTTTATTTTAATTTGTTCAGCTGTTTTAACTGGTTTGGCTGTATTAAC
>DLBG01000046.1:0-2922 GCA_002494135.1 Lachnospiraceae bacterium UBA7027 | reverse complement strand
TCCGGCATCGGTGCGGCAAATTCCATGTACTCACCCGTTCTCGGATGAATAAAACCGATGACTTCGGCATGCAGCACCTGTCCGTTCGTATGAAACGAATCATCGTGTCCGTAGATTAAATCTCCCAGAAGCGGCCGGTTAATGCTGGCCATATGGACACGAATCTGGTGCGTACGTCCGGTTTCAAGCCGGAATGACACGTAGTCGTAATTTTTGTTTAACGGTTCGATTAAAGTATAATGCGTAACGGCATTTTTGACCGTACCGCCGCCCGGAATATTAACACTTCCCGCGGGATAGACGCTCATCTTTTTGCGGTCGCTTTTATCCCTTCCGATCGGTGCATCGATGACACCCTTCTCTTCTTTTAAATGTCCGCAGACAATCCCTTTGTATATCCGTTTTGCGGAATGTTCCTTTAACTGAGCGGCTATGGAATTATGAGCTGCATCGTTTTTGCAGACAATCAGAGAACCGCTTGTATCCCGGTCAATCCTATGAACGATTCCGGGCCTCATTACGCCGTTGATTCCGGAAAGGGAGTCTTTGCAGTGATACATCAGTGCATTGACCAGTGTGCCGGAATAATGGCCGGCCGCGGGATGTACCACCATCCCCTTCGGCTTGTTGACCACAAGCAGATCTTCATCTTCGTAAAGAATATCGAGCGGAATGTTTTCCGGCTCGATATCCGGCGTAATCATATCCGGAATCGCAATGGATACGACATCGTTTTCACGCAAAGAATAGCCGCATTTTACGGCCTTCTCGTTAACCAGAACATTTCCTTCCTTCGAAAGCTTCTGAATGTAGCTTCGGGAAAGCGAATCGAACTGGTCCGTCAGAAAAACGTCCAGGCGCTCATCCGAAGCGCTTGAATCGATTCTGAATCTGTAATTTTTTCCTTCGCTTTTCGTATCCGTCATTTCGTTATTTGCCTGAAACGCCTTTTATATCTGAAACGCTTTTTGTATCTGAAACACCCTTTATATCTGAAGCACCAAATATCCCGTCTAATCGCGCGAATATTCGTCGAAAAATACCGACTCGAACATTTTCTCATTAAATGCCTCACAGGCCCCTAAATCGACTGTTTCGGACGCTTTTCCGATTTTCTTTAAGGCAAGCAGGTTCTGTGGTTCGTATTTCTCGTTTAAATACTTAAGGCACTCGTTATAAAGTGTCTTTTTATCCAGTTTTGTCTGCGTAATCGAAAGACCGAACGGCACAAACATGTCGCGGATTTCGTAATAATCCTCCGTCTGCAGAAGTCCCAGCTGATAGGAATAATTGGCACCCGCAATACATCCGAGTGCAACACTGTCGTATGAAGGGAACAGATCTTTTTCGAGAAAATACTCTCCGAGCGCCTCAAGCAGGGAAATCTTCGCTCTTTCCTCTTTCGTTTTGTTGTTTAAAATCTTTTTATGGACTTTGTAAATTTCCTCAAACAGTTCTTCCAAAGCCTCTGTTTCCATATCGCAAAGCTCATACAGATGATTGATGATGTATCCGTAAAGATTTGCGGAATTTTCGATGGCAAAACGCATTGCATACGCAATCAGATTGTAAAAACCGGCAGAGTTAAAATCGGCAAACAGTCCGGTATCAATAAATATCGCTTTCGGATAACCGTTTGAAAAGGCGCCTTTTGCAAGCACCATATCGCTTTCAAGAAACGGTGCATACACTTCATCAATCCGGAATCCCTTTGCCGCAAGGTCTTCCTTCGTTCCGATTATGACCGGAATAATAATGGTTTTCGATTTTTCGATAATTACTTCTCTCACTGTATTTCCTTCTTTTCCAAAATAATCGAGTAGGGAGGATTTATCGCACCCTACTCGCGCGCTGGCTGCGTCCTGCGTAAGCAGGAAAATACATTACGCAGCCATGCGCATATATAAAAAATCCCGGCAGACATTTATGCTGCCGGGACACATTTTACAACCTTATAAAAGATCATCTACATCATCCGTTCCGGGAACATCCAGACTGCTTAAATTTTCACCGGAAATATCGGCGGTAACGTTCGCTGTATTGGGTGATGCCATAAAAATGTAGGAAGAAATGCTTTCCAGTTTGGCATCCAGTGCGAAGCAGGAACCGGAGGTGTAATCGATGATACGCTGCGCTACGGCAAGATCAACGCCCTCGAGATTGATGATTACGGTCGTCTTGTTCTTTAAGTATTCCGTAATCTGCTTTCCGTCTTCAATCGTTTTCGCATGCATTCTGTGAATATTATACATTTCGTCTCCTTTCTCGGATCTGGAACCAGATCTTCTTGCGGGTACAAATTTGGGTTTTACTTTTTTGGGTGTGCGCTGAGGTTCCGCTTTTACTTCCTCTTCGTAGACTTCTTCATCGTCGTAAGCATCCACGTATTCCTCATCGTCTACACTGTTATCCAGACCGATGCCGGTCAGAATCTTCTCAAATACATCTTTTGACGCCATTTCCTACCTCCTACACAGTATATACTCGTTCTCCGAAAATATCCGTTCCGACACGTATCATGCCGGCGCCTTCCTGAAGGGCCACGGTATAATCGTTACTCATCCCCATGGACAACAAAACATCACTTTTATTATCAACATTTTCGCGGAATAAGTCAACTGATAATTGCCTTAAATTCGCAAAATATTGACGATTTTCTTCCGGATTCTCTACATATGGTGCACTGGTCATAAGACCCATGACCTGAATATTCGGCAATTTGATTACCTCGTCGTAAAGGCTTTTTGCATCCTGTAACGTGGTACCGAATTTCGTATCCTCTTCGGCCACATTGACCTGTAAAAGGATCTTTGCAACCACATTCTTTTTCCCCGCCTCTTTGCTGATTACTTCGGCCAGATGAAGGGAATCCACGGAATGAATCATATATACTTTATCGATGATATATTTTACCTTGTTGGT
>DLBG01000082.1 GCA_002494135.1 Lachnospiraceae bacterium UBA7027 | reverse complement strand
GAGATTTTACATGCAAAAATGTATGCCCTCTGGTCCATGGTGCATGGTCTGGCGCAGCTGGTAACCATTCCGGGAGTCATTGATCTGAACGATATTGACGGCGAGGTTGAGCGTATTCTAAGTTCAGTTACGGTTTGAACCATGGGGACGGGGTTAGTGGGTCATTTTTATTAGAATGAGGACAGAGAGAATATGGTAAAGAAGATTGCATATATCGGGATTGCGAGTTGTATCCTGTATTTTATATCGGTTGGTGCGTTTTTGATTACACATACGGAGATTGCATTGACGATTTGGGAGAGTATGACGATATTCGGAGCCATCGTCGAGGCTGTTGTGCTAATTCAGGTCAGCACTTTTCTAAAGACTCCTGATGCATTGAAAAAGGCGATGCTTGTATTTTTGTCCTGCGTGTGCGCGCTGACGGGGGCTGCGCATATTATAAACATTACGGTTACAAGAAAACTGATGGCGGAAGGAGTCGAGGTCCCCTCGTATTTTCAAATCGGGCAGTGGCCGTCAGCGGAAATGGCAGTAGATTATCTCGCCTGGGGATTGTTTATGGGGCTTGCTTTGCTTTGTATAGGTATGCCCATTCTGGAAAACGACAAAAGACGAAAAGCGATGAAAATCGTAGCACTAATCAGCGGAATTCTCTGCATTGGCGGATTTTGCGGTGCGGTAATGATTAACGAAAATATCTGGTATATTGCGATTTTAGGGTACGGTATCGGAATTCCCGTTCTGTGCTTTCAAATGAGCCAAAGGGCAAAATCAAAATGAACCATGGGGACGGGGTTAGTGGTCCATTTTAAAGAACTATGGTACAAACCCCATAAACAAGGTTTTGGAGTTTTGTTTTTTTAATCGAAAGGACAGTGAAAAATGACAGGAATCTATTTTAGCGGCACCGGAAATTCCAGGTATGTGACTGAATTTTTCTGCAGGGAATACGACAGGGATACTAAGGTATATTCCATTGAAAACCCGGAGGTCACAGATGCTATAGCAAATGCTGAAAGCCTTGTATTTTCCTATCCCGTTCAGTTCAGCACCGTTCCGAAAATCGTGCGGGATTTTGTTTCGGATCACGGAGAACTGTGGAAGAATAAAAAGATTTTTATTATTGCGACGATGGGGCTGTTCAGCGGAGACGGCGCGGGCTCTCTGGGAAGACTATTGGAAAAATACGGTGCGCAAATCACCGGCGGACTGCACCTGAAAATGCCCGACAGCATCGGGGATGAGAAGGCGCTGAAGCGTCCGCTTGAGAAGAACAGGGAGCTTGTAAAAGCGGCAGAACGAAAGATTTGCGATGCGGTAAAGCGACTGAAAGAGGGGCATCCGACCAAAGAAGGGCTGGGGCCATTCTGTCAAATGGCCGGCTTGTTTGGGCAGAGACTGTATTTCGGTCATAAGACGAAGAATTATACGTCCGGACTTAAAATCGATGCCGAAAAATGCATCGGCTGCGGGAAATGCGAAATTTTATGTCCCATGAAAAATATCAAAACGGAGGGTGGGAAAGCGGTTTCCGGTGATTGTTGTACCATGTGCTATCGCTGTATCAACAATTGCCCGAAGCAGGCGATTACGCTGCTTGGAAACCACATCACGGAGCAGTGTGTGATAGAAAAGTATATAGAATCATAATTGTAAAATGGACCACTAACCCCGTCCCCCTGGTCCAAAATTTAGTTTTCCCAGTAGTCTGAGGCATAGGCGTCGGCAAAATGCCAGATGCGGTCGCCGTATCCGCTTAAGTCAATCTGTTCCCAGTTTCCGCTTTGGGTTTCAATGTACCAGTTTCCGTTTTCATATTCCATCCAGCCGGAGTCCTCGTAATCGGAGGAAATCCCCTCATACCAGTATTGCCAGAGAGCCGGATCCATATCCGTATTGAACCAGACATAGCAGTCGGAGGCGGCATCATAGTAGCTTTCGTCATAATCGCTCCAGGTCAGATTTAAATCGTAATCCGAGGAATCGCTGATTACCATACCGTCGTCGGAAAATTTTAAATACAGCGTAGGACCGAAGATATCCACGTTGCTTATATAATCCGGAACTGAAACGTCCGGCTGGGTTGCGGAAGTCGTTGGCTGTGTTGTCTGCTGTACTGTATTTGTCCGGTTATTTTGGGCATAGTTCAGCATTTTCCTGATTTTTAAAATAGGACCAAACACAGCGCCAATCGTGGAGTAGAAGAGTACCGGCAAAATGTATATTCCGCCGATAATTGCAAGCGTAATGATTAGTGTCTTCCGGTTTCTTTTCACAGGGATTGCCGGGTTACTGCCTGATGTATAGTTGGAACCGGCCGATGTATCATCGGCTTTTTCATCCAGAATCGCGTCAATGATCATGTTGGCACCGCAGTGAGGACAGGTCATGGTTTCCTTATCGTCCGTTAAATCTCTTACCTGCGTGGTATCACAATATTCACAGTGCATGGGAACATTTTCATATTTTTTGTTATTCTTAAGAATCAGGCTGTCATAGTGATTACCCTTCTCATCGTAAAATCCCTTCTGATACGTCGTATTCGTGTTTTCATCATTCCAGGCAACGGGATAGAAAACGTAATCATGCTTCCTGCATCGGAAGGTGGATGTGGGATGGGTACTTCCGTAGCGGTAGTTCGTGGGCTGATGGGTTCTGGTTCTTACCGGTTGTGTCGTTCGGGATGTGCTTACGGATGATGAAGACCGGCTCGACCGGTAGGAGGAGCTGTGAGAAGAAGAACTGTGGGAACGGCTCGACGAAGAATGGCTCCGGGAACTGCTCCTCGAGCTTGAATGCGAACTGTGTGATGAACTGTGACTGGAACGGGAATGACCGCTGGGTGGCATTTTTTACTCCTTTTATTTTAAAAGATTCATTCTAAAAGATATTTTTTCAGTGTCAGGACATTTTGATTCTCTTTGTATTCATAGTTTAAATCATCCATGGTGTTTTGCACCAGAAAAATACCCAGTCCTCCGATAGGGCGGTCTTCACCGCTTAGTTCCACATCCGGTTCATCCGCTTCCAGCGGATTGTAGGGCTTTCCTTTGTCGATAAGGGAAATAATAACGGCAGGAGGATTGGGTTCGCTTTCAAAAGCAATCGTTACCGGACCGGGAGCGGAATCGTAGGCATAGTAACAGATATTGGCGAAGAGTTCGTCAATGGCAAGTTTAATCTGTGCCCGTATTCTTTCGGGACATCCAAGTTCATCCAGTTCGGAATTTATAAATCCCATAACGGAAGACAGATTATCGGTTGTAGAATCCACATGTATTGTTTTCATTTATGCTCCGTTATAAATGAACCGACCATCCGGTGTCGATTTTTTCATGCACTTTTTTCAAAGTTTCAACGTCAAGTTTCGGCCAGTCATTAACCGTCCTCGCTTTATTTGTAATCAGATGTGCCTTCTCCGCACAAAGAGCCAGAGGAGTGTCTGCAAGAGAATCGGAATAGAAGTTTTCGATATCCGGGAAACCCTGGTCAAAAATATAAGCCGCTTTTTCTCTGGCAAGCATCAGATTATCAACGAAGGCACCCACATCGCGGTCGTATTCCGAAGCGATATATTTTACACCGAGTCTTCCGGCAATCGGTCCGATAATGCAGCTCGGAGAGGCGCTGATGATTAAATCATCCGGCTTTTTCTGGGCAAGATACCAGTCGGAAATGTTTTTTTCGTGCTTATCCCAGAATCGTTCGATTTGCACGTCAAAATCTTTCACTTTACAAAGGAAACTGAAAAATGTCCGTTCCATGACAAATCGCGGAACTTTTCCGATTTTATGTCCTATCATGGCAGAGACGGCCTTCGGAAGATAAGTAAATACAAGCGAAGGATGCCTGTTTATGCACCAGAGTGCAAAACTCAGGGCACAGTCCGGATAATAAATTGTGCCGTCAAAATCATATACATTCATGAATGACAACAGCCCCTTTATTTATGATTTACTTTAATGCCGAAAACCGCATCCAGACCGGTAATATTCAGAACTTCGCTGAAATTGGGACCGATGTTAATCAGTTTCATTTGTGCTTTCCGGGCCTTTAAAGTCTTATAGGTGGCGAGCAGAATACGAAGCCCGGCAGAGGAAACGAAATCGCAATTTTCAAAATCCAAAGTAAGTACTTCGGCATCGGTAAGCTCTGTTTCCAGCAGTTCTTTTAACTGCGGAGCGGTTCCCGTGTTGATTTCGCCATTCAGTTTGATTGTCAGTTCGTTGCCTTCTCTTTTGCTTTCCAGTTGCAGTTCCATTTGTTTTCCCTCCTGAAATTAAATTTTTACAATCAATATTCTGCAATTAACAGAATTCAAATAAATCATTCACCCCTGATTGTCAGAATGGTCATCGTTATATCGTCAAACTGATCCAATCCCTCGGCGAATCCGTTTACATCGTCCAAAATGCGGGAGAGTACGGTTTCGCCTTTTTCATCCGCGGTCGCGTTGATTACGTTCTTCAGACGGTCTTCTCCGTAGATACCGCCATCTTTACTGTGCGCCTCGGTAACACCGTCGGTGTAAAGGAGCAGACGGTCTCCGGCAGAAAGCTGTATTTCGCTTTGTTTATACCTGGTTCCTTCAAGACCTGCAAGAAAGAGCCCGTGTTTGTCCGTTAAAAATTCGCATGGCTCGCCGTTCCTTTTTAGAATAGGATAGTTGTGACCTGCGTTGGTATACTGCATCACCATGGTTTTGATATTTAAAATTCCGATCCACGACGTAGCGAACATTTCGGCTTTGTTGTTTTCGCAAAGACGATCATTTACGATGGTATATATTTCGGATGTACTGCCGTTCGTTAAAGCATAGTCTTTGATTGTGGTTTTGGCCGTCATCATAAACATGGCAGCGGGAATTCCTTTTCCGGAAACATCGGCAATAACCAAAGCGAGATGGTCATCGTCAATCATAAAGAAATCATAGAAATCTCCGCCGACCTCTCTTGCCGTGGTCATGGATGCGTACAGATCGTATTCCTTCTGTTCGGAGAAAGTAGGAAAAATGCTGGGAAGCATATCGGACTGGATTTTTTCGGCAAGCTCCAACTCGGCTCCGATTCTTGCGGTGCTTTCCGTAAGTTCTTTCTGCTTTTGCAATATTTTCTGGCACCAGATAACCAGTGCCAGACTTGCTGCGGAAATGATGATATATTGCAGAAGTTTGACAAAATAGTTTGAAACGGTGGTATTAATAAGCATCAGCCGGCTGTCGTACGGGATATTTTTGACGGCATCGTCCAGCCACATTTTATTATTTGTAACGATAGTCGTATTGGGTTCATACTGTACAAAATTCAGGTCCAGCATTCCGTGATTTGCCCCGTAGAGGTAAGCGATATAGAAAACGACAATCGACAGGATGGCAATGAAGATGGTGTACTTTCTGCTGAAGTACCGGATGGATAAAAGAATCGGAATGGCAATTAACAGGGTGACATTATAGGTAAGGACCGATGTGGTAACGGCAAAGACGATCGTCATTGCGGCCATCAGAATATATTTAATCCATTCTTTCTCAAATCTGAAAATCCGACTGATGACGGCAACCGTGGCCAGCAGAAGAATATTAAAAATCATCAGACCGCGGAACTGAACGCGAATGTAGAAAAATCCGGTTTCAAAAAGAAGCCATGTAATTGCGACAATTCCGAGCGTAACCAAATTAATAATTGTCAGTAACCGGTTTGCATCAATCTCGTTCTCTTTTAAAATTTTGTTTGTATCCATTCAGAACTCCTTTTACGGAACATCATGCTTAGGATGCGTTTTATGAATTGATTTCCTTAAAGCAGGAAGCATTGTTTTTATACAGTTTCTTAAAAATGCGATAATTTCGTTCGTATATTTCCCTGTTACGATTATCCGGAACGTATGTGTGAGCGGGCTTTACAAGTTCCTTTGAAAGCTTCATGACATTATCGCCCCGTATACCGCATGCAACAACCATTGCGGCTCCCATGGCACCGACTTCCTGGGCGTTGTTTATGGTCTCTATGTTTCGGTCGGTAATGTCCGAAAGAATCCGGCAAAAAACCGGAGAGAGGGAAGCACCGCCCACAAAGCGAATGGTGTCGGAAGTTTGTACTTTCCTGTTCTCACATTCCAAAAGCCATCGAAGGTGATAACAGATTCCTTCGAATACGGCGCGAAGCATGTCTTCTCGGCCGGTATCGATTCGGATATTGAAAAAAATACCTGCAGCATTGTTATCCTCAAAAGGACAGCGGTTTCCATGAAGCCACGGGGTGAAAATAACACCGTTTGCCCCGGGAGGGGCTTTACTGATTTCATCGGATAAATGCTCGTAATAATGGGTGAAAAATTCTTCAAACTCCGGAGAAATACCGTTTTGGTTTATTTTTAGCTGAAGTTTTTTTTGTTCTTCCGTAAGATTGTCTTTCATCCAGTCTATGCATTTGCCGGCAGTTTCCAGCTCGGCGTAATAATTGAAGTAACCGCGGCAGGCGGAGAGCACACCGGTAATCATGGCATTGATGTCTACAACCTGATGATCTAAGAAGGTGGACACCCAGCCCGATGTTCCTACATAAATATGCGTATCACCGACGTTGCAGGCACCCGCTCCGATACTTACAAAGGTCGTATCGCCGCCGCCCGCGAAAACAGGAATGCCTTCTTTTAGTCCTAAATCCGATGCGGCTTTCATGGTCAGTTCGCCGGCTTTTTCGGTACAGTCGATAATTTCAGGCATATGTTTCGGATTGATGCCATACATTTTTAAAAGCCCGCTGTTCCAGCCTTCCCGTCCTTTTCTGGTATCATAAAGGAAGGTTGCAAATGCGGAATCTGCGGTCCGGACAATCCGGCCGGTGCATTTTGCTGTCAGATAGTCGTTTATGTCCAGCCATTTATATATTTTATTATATATTTCCGGCTCATTATTCTCTACCCATTTGTACTTCCATACGGGGTCTTTGGCACTTGTGGATGCGGCATAATTTACGGCGAGGTTTCGAAGCAGCTTAAACAGGTTGCAGCCGGATACTTTAATGAGTCCGCTGCGCATGCATTTGTTATACTCCTTCACGCCTTTTTGATCGAGATAGTTCATGGGACGTCTTAAGGCATTGCCGTTTTCATCCACAAAAACAGATCCCTGTATCTGGGAACAGAACGCAATCCCGTCTATCTCCCCGGGAGTTATATCACACTGTTGAAACAGTTTTTTCGTGGTGGAACATATGGCATTCCACCATTCGTCGGTATCCTGTTCGGCACCGCCGTCGTCGCTGACATAAAGAGAATATCCGGCGGAAGAGGAAGCGGTAAGACAAATCCCGGAATCAATTGTAAAAAGGCAGGTCTTTACACTGCTTGTGCCGAAGTCATAGATGATGATATTCATTTATCAGATCTCACCTCCGGTTTCTGCGTTCGATAATCGTATCATATTCCGGTTATAGCCTGTTGTTACGAGATATGCTTTTTCCTTCTGGGATTCCATCAGTCCGCTGATAATCAGGCTGCTTAAGCCGTCTACTGGCATGTCGGGATCCGTTAAATCAAAAAGTTTCCCGGAGTCGCGTTCGATAATAAGTACGGAATCCTCCTCAAAGAAGAGAGAGTATTCGATGAGAACGGGCTTTTTCCTGTTTTTGTTTTTATCCTGTACGGTAAGGCAGATTTCTTCCACAAATAAAGCGGCACGGTAGGCTAAATCTTTTGAATAATTGCGGGAAAGCAGCATGTCTTTGACTTCTCCGGAAATCCGGTCCGTGCTTTTTGTGGTAAGCGTATCGTCCAGTACTTCTATTTCGGAATCGATGTCTTTTAACAGGAACGGGAAATTGTCCTTTCCGTAGCGGAGAAGAACGAAAAGCAGTGCTGATGCGAGTGTAAGGATGGGAGCCAGAACAAAGCCCGCCCACATTCCGTTTACGCCAAATAATGCGGAACCCAGAATCGGAAGCAGCATATAAAGCAGGCCGTTCTGCAGGCAGGAAAAGCATGTGGACATACCGATGCGGTCAATCAGCATGTAATAAGATGTCATTAAGGATACCGCTCCGCAAAATGTGAATCCGGTGCAGACAATCCGGATGGCTGACATGGAGGGGGCTAAGGAATCGCCTCCTTTTATTCCGAAAAGAGCACAGAACTGTTTGGCAAAGATCCAGATTAAAACGGTTGCCACAACGCCTTCTATGAGGGCTGCCAGAATGCCGGATTTCATGACGCGTTTGATCAGCTTATGATTTTTCTCTCCAAAGTAGGTACCGATTAAAGGCTGCATGGCCATTCCGACACCGTCTAAAACCACGCTGAATTCAATCAGACTTACAACAACGGCGAGAGTAACCAGGCCGCCTTCCCCGTAATGTGCGGAAACGAATCCGATCATGACATAGTCCATCAGTGCCCAGCAAAGATAGACGGAAGAGTCCACGATACTGTAACGCGAGGTAAGGAAAAAGTCGCGAAGAGAGAAGTGCCAGACGAAATGTAAGGAATTGCTTTTACGGAAGAAATGCCATATGCAGGTCAGGATTCCAAGACTGTTTCCGATGATGGATCCCAAAATGATACCGGCCATTCCCATGTGTTTTGCAAGGATCACGGAAGCAAGAATATTTCCTCCGATCTGGAAGACGTAACAGATGTTGTTGCAAAGCTCGTCGCCGTCGCTGTAAACCATCTGTTCTAAGTAGAAAATCAAAATTGTGAGAAATGCATTGATGGGGGTAAGACGGTAGTATTTGAGCGCATTGGTCAGTATTTCACCCGTAACGCCGTTTAAACGGAAAAAGATACCCTGAATCAAAAAAATGATCAGTGCGGAAATCAGCCCGATGGAGATGCTGATAATCAGTCCCTGACCGTATATTTCGTCGGCCCGTTTCTTTCTCATGGCACCGATTTCTCTGGTATAGACAATTCCCACACCGGTGGAAACCAGGTCGCCGAAGAAAGTTACGATTCCGGTTACCGGTGTAATCGCATTGATTGCCGCGACACCCGCTTCACCCACAAAATAACCCGCAATAATACTGTCACAAAGAAGCATGATGTACATAACCGCCTTTGTGAATGTGCCGGAAATAAACATGGAACGAAATTTTTTTTCGCAAAAACCATTCATAACCCCATACCCTCATTTGTATTATACAATAAAAATGCCTGTATTAAAATCATGTTAAAATCGTTTCAGGTACTGTGTTATGGTTGCCTTGATATCATCCGCGGAGTCCGTCATTCCGCGATCCACCCATTTGAAAATGACATTCCAGACGGCTCCGATATTGAAAGCAATAATATAGTCCGGCTCAAGATCCCCGATCAGCTTCGCAAAAGGATTGTTACTCATATCCAACGAAGCGCTGTATTCGGGGATTACTTTATTTAACTTCAGAAGCAGAAGATACAACAGGTCGTTCTTATGAAGAAGCAACAGCAGTTTTTTATTCTTTTCGCAAAAATCAAAAATTACATCAAGCGGTCCCTTCCCTGAGCCGGAAAGCGCCTGAACGTATTCCCTGATTGCCCGGTTAATCACCGAATCCAGGACGTCATCCTTTGAAGTAAAATTGTTATAAAATGTCTTTCTTTCAAGGCCTGTTTCCAAAACAATCTGTTTGACGGATATTTCGCAGTAAGGGTATTTGCGCATCAGCTTCAGCAGCGTATCGGTTATTTCTTTCTGTGACCTGAGTGCGGAAGGATTCTGTGTCTGATTCATTTTGTTTTTCCTTTTGTTTACCTTTTGTTTTCCTTTGATAAAATACACAAAACGGCAGAATTGTGTAACTTGTTTTCGTTGTATTTACAGGTATTTTTTATGTATTGTATCATGTGTTCAAAAGGTACACAAGTGTGTAATTGATGCCTGTAAAGGAGTTCGAAAGAGTATGAAAGTGATGATCATAAACGGGAGTCCGAGAAAGGATGGAATCACAGCGACCATCCTTCAAATGATGGGAAATGAACTTGTTGGGAAAGGAACGGAATAAGATGAGAGATTTTATATTGTTACTGCCAATTCTTTTTATTATTCACGATATGGAAGAGATTGTCGGTTTTGAGAGATTTTTCCGGAAGAATCCGTGGGTGTACGAACGCTATCCGAGAATCACCAAAGCTTACAGGAATTTTACAACGGCAGGGATGGCTGCGGCTGTATATGAGGAATTTATCCCGTTTTTTGGAATCAGTCTGCTGACCTTTTACTTTCCGAATAAAATTCTGTACACAGTCTGGTTTGCGCTGATGCTTTCCCTGGCGGTGCATTTTGTGATTCATATTGTTTTGTGTATTTATATCCGAAAATATATTCCGTCGCTTATTACCAGTATTATCTGCCTGCCGGTCTGTGCGCTGATTCTGTACAAATGCATTCCGATGATGCCGTTTAATCTGCTGACACCGGTGTTGACGGTTATAACCGCGGTTTTAATGATGCTGAATTTGAGATTTGCACATTGGGTGATGTATCGATATAATAAAAAAAATGAGCTATGGGGACGGGGTTAGTGGGCCATTCAGGCAACTCGTTGGTGGCGATGCAGATTATATAAGGGGAAAAATGGACCACTAACCCCGTCCCCCTGGTCCACTTGGGGGGAGATATGGAATTTACCATGATAGAAGCCGGCTGGCTTTCCATTTTGCCGCCGCTTATCGCAATCGTTCTGGCATTGATTACAAAGGAAGTTTATTCTTCGTTGTTTGTCGGAGTGTTCTCCGGAATGCTGATTTATGCGTTTTCCACGGGAGGCTCGGTCATATCCGCAACTGCGCTGACATTTGACATGATGTACTCGAAAATTGCGGATAATGCGTACATGATTATATTTCTGGCACTGCTTTGGGCCGTGGTAATGCTGGTTTCCCGCTCAGGAGGAAGTCTGGCTTACGGAAAATGGGCAGGGAAGAAAATCAAGAGTAAAAGAGCGGCTACATTTGCAACGTCTTTACTCGGTATGCTGATTTTTATTGATGACGGGTTTAACTGCCTTACGGTCGGAACGGTGATGAGACCGATTACCGACAGACTTCGCATTTCAAGAGAAAAACTTGCTTACATCATCGATGCCACCGCTGCACCGGTTTGTATCATTGCACCGGTTTCGAGCTGGGCCGTTGCGGTTGCCAGCGAAGTCAGTGATACGAACGGCTTCCATGCATTTCTTTCCACAATTCCCTATAATTTCTACGCACTTATGACGATTCTTATGGTGTTTGTCATCTCCTTTACGGGATTGGATTTTGGCCCGATGAAGAAAGCGGAAGAGAAGGCGTTTAAGGAAACCCAAGGGAAAGAACAAACCGAGGAATCCGGAGATAATAAGGGAAAGGTAATCGATCTGGTTCTTCCGATTCTTGTACTGATTATCTGTGCAATCCTCGGTATGGCATACGTCGGCGGATTCTTTAAAGGAGTGAGTTTCTCCGAGGCAATCGGATATAATCCGACAGCGGGATTGTCCCTTGGAGCATTTGCGGGTCTGCTTACGGCTGGAATTTTATATTTGCCGAGAAAACTGATGAAACCGAAAGAATTCATCGATTGCATTGTAAGCGGAATCGGAAATATCGTGCCTCCGATGCTCATTCTGATTCTGTCATGGACGCTCGGAGGTGTATGCAGGCAGTTAATCGGTACGGGCGTTTTTATATCGGGATTTGTGGAAAAATCAAATCTTCCGCTTGCGCTCCTGCCGGCTCTGATTTTTGTGATTGCAGCGCTTATGAGCTTTTCCATGGGAACTTCGTGGGGGACCTTCGGAATGCTGATTCCCATCGTTACCATGATTTGCGAGACGGAAGGGGCAGGCGGTTTTCTGATCCCGGCGCTTGGAGCAACGCTTGCAGGCTCCGTGTACGGGGATCATTGTTCCCCGATATCCGATACCACCATCCTTGCATCTACCGGAGCGGACTGTAAGCATATCAGGCATGTGGAAACGCAGCTTCCCTATGCTACGCTTGTTGCAATCGTATGTGCCGTCGGATATCTGATAGCGGGATTTGCAGGATCACCATGGATAGCAATTGTAGCGGAATCGTGTCTGCTGGTCGGAGCCGTTATGGTACTCGGCAAACTGGGAGATAAAATATTTAACCGGACAAAGACAAACATATGAATACAAGAGAGTTTCTGAATATTTTACATGTGGCGGAAAAATTAAAAGACACACCAAGACATTGTACTACATCGGCAAGACGGACAGAGAGTGTTGCGGAGCACAGCTGGAGGATGTCTTTGATGGCTTTGCTTCTTCAAAAGGAGTTTCCCGAGGCAGATATGGATAAGGTGAGAAGCATGTGTATTATACATGATCTCGGGGAGTGCTTTACGGGCGACATCCCGACCTTTATCAAGACGGATTCCGACAGAAAGACGGAGGACGAGCTGCTTGCCGAATGGATAAAATCGTTTCCACAGGAGGTACGCGGAACATTTCAGTCCCTGTATGCCGAAATGGAGGAACAGGCGACTTTGGAAGCGAAGATTTTCAAGGCGCTTGACAAACTCGAGGCGGTAATTCAGCATAATGAGTCTCCGCTCGATACATGGTCGGAGAATGAGTTCGAACTAAACAAAACCTACGGGTTTGATGCAGTGGCCTTTTCCGACTGGCTTTCGAATCTAAGGGAAGAAATCAAGGCTGATACGGTTTCTAAAATAGAGAACGAAAGCATCTTTCTTTCTGAACAGGCGGATGTATTTTTTATTGGTTCCGTGAATGTCGTTTTGGTTCGCTGGAAAAAATACTGCGAACTGGAAAAATACAGAGAGCCGCTTTTGAAGGCACTGGATGTCATTCGGGAACATGACGGGTGTGAATATGCGGCAGATACAAGAAACGGATTCGAGGACAATCCCCTCGATACGAAATGGGTTGCGGAATATTTTATGCCCAGGGCAGCGGAGTATGGTTGTTCGACCATCTATTTTATCATTGATAAAGAGAACTCGCTGAAGGAAGAACTGGAAGGCCAGGAGAAGGATTCGGCATCGATTCTTAAGTTTAGGTATATCTATGGAATTGAAGAAATCCAAAGATTTGATTAGGGATAAAACGGAGGCTTTAATAAAGGATTACTGCGATGGAAGAATTGTTGGAAGTATTAAGAACGACTGCGGAGGGGTTGGCGGAAGTTGACTGGAACGCAGTTGGAAACGAATTAATTGAAAGTGTGAATGAGATTGGGAATACGGTAAGTCAGTCCGCATCAACAGGGTATCTGGACCCGGAAATTATGCTGACCATCGGGTTTGAAGTGTTTGTCGTATTTGCGATTCTTGCCATGTGTCTGGTTGCGTTTTTGGCAGTCGCTATGGTTGTTCTTATATTCATCTGCCTGGTAGTGGCGATTTTTCTGTTTATTACGGAGTATCTCATTCCGGCATTTGCGCTTTTCCGAATGGCGAAAAATGCGGGGTATAAATATCCGTTTTTTGCATTCATTCCTTTTATGCAGACGTTTTTGGAGTTTGTGCTGCCGAAGAGGGAATTCCGTTTATTCTTTATCCGTGCACCGCATGACATGCGATTTCTTGTGGCAATCGCATTTCTGATCCTGACAACCTTCGGCGTGGAAGTAAGCGGTTTGTTTGATTTTATCCCGGTTATCGGGCCGGTCCTGTCGGTTATGGCGTGGCTGTTTGTTATAGCATGCCTGATTGGAGGCAAATGGAGAAAAATGCACGATATTGTGCGTACCTATGATACGGAGAAAAATGCGCTTTTGATTTCGATTATCGGAATATTTGTTCCGCTTGTTCATACGATTGCGCTTTTGGTGTATATGAACAAAACTCCGGAATACGGGGCAGGAAACTACTATAAATCCGTCGCGGAAAAAGTGACGGAGGAAAAAGTGCCGGAGGAAAAATGAACCACTAACCCCGTCCCCCCGGTTCACATACATAAAATAATCAGGAGGATAAACGTATGTATTTGGAAAACATTAACGGCCCTGCCGATATCAAAAAACTGGAGATATCCGGACTTCAGACACTTGCGGACGAAACAAGAGCTGCGCTTATCAATAAAATCAGTAAAGCGGGAGGTCATCAGGGACCAAACCTCGGTGTTGTAGAGCTGACGGTTGCATTACATTACGTGTTTGATTCCCCAAAAGACAAGATTGTATTTGATGTATCACATCAGTGCTATCCGCACAAGATACTGACCGGCAGAAAAGAAGCATTTCTGGACGAGGCACATTTTAAGGATGTCACGGGATATACGAATCCGGCCGAGAGTGAGCATGATATGTTCATCGTCGGACATACTTCGACATCGGTTTCCCTTGCCCTCGGACTTGCGAAGGGACGCGATCTGAACGGACGCAGAGAGAACATCATCGCACTCATCGGTGACGGTTCCCTTTCGGGCGGTGAAGCTTTGGAAGCCCTCGATTATGCAGGAGAGTATGACAAAAATCTGATTATCATCGTAAACGACAACGACCAGAGTATCGCAGAGAATCACGGCGGACTCTATAAAACGCTTAAAAAACTCCGTGAGACTAACGGTACAGCGCAGGATAATCTGTTCCGTGCAATGGGACTGGATTACCGCTACCTGGAAGACGGCCACGATACCGCGAAGCTGGTGGAGCTGTTTGAGAGCGTGAAGGATATTGATCATCCGGTTGTGCTGCACATTCATACCATCAAGGGAAAGGGGCTGCCTTATGCGGAAAAAAATCGTGAAAGCTGGCACGCAGGCGGACCGTTTCATGTGGAGGACGGCTCCCCGCTGTATTCTTTTGAAGCGGGTGAGAATGTCGTATTTAACTGTCTGAAGGAATTGCTTGATACCAACGAGAATGCCGTTGTACTGAATGCGGCTACGCCCATGGGACTTGGATTCGTGCAGGGCGTTCGTGAGGAATATGTAAAACGCGGGCAGTTCATTGACGTTGGCATCGCTGAGGAAAATGCGGTTGCCATGGCCGGCGGCATTGCAAAAAACGGCGGCACTGCCGTATTTGGCACGTTTGCTCCGTTCTTCCAAAGAACCTATGACCAGATGTCTCATGACGTTTGCCTGAATGACAGCCCGGCAACTTTCTTAATTCTCAGTCCCGGTGCATACGGAATGAATTCCAATACCCATATTGCCATCTGTGATATTCAGATGTTTGCGCACATACCGAATCTCATTTATCTTGCTCCTGCAAACTATGAGGAGTTTACGCAGATGTTCCGCTATGCAACCACGCAGAAAAAACATCCGGTTGCAATCAGAGTGGTTGACAATTTAAAATCGACCGGCGTTGCGGACGATACCGATTATTCCGTTCTGAAGAACAAGACGGAACGGAAAGGCAGCAGGGTTGCGCTCATCGCAGTCGGCGGTCTTGTGCCGATGGCCCTGGAAGTTGCTGACAAAGTAAAATCGCAAAGCGGAACGGAAATCACGGTAATCAACCCGAGATTTGTAAGCGATCTGGATGAGGAACTGTTAAACCGCCTGGAAGCCGATCACGATGTTGTCATTACAATTGAGGACGGTGAAGTAATGGGCGGTTACGGACAGAACATTGCGGCATTTTACGGTGACAGCCGGATGAGTGTACGCTGTCACGGTTTATCGAAAGCCTTCCATACGGAATTCAGACCGGATGAGTTGCTTGACGCTCACGGAATATCCGTGGAGAAGCTGACTGCCGAGATTATGGATGTTTTGAGATAAAAGAACAAACACGGATACAAATGGATTGATTTTATGAAACGGGCACTCTGATTGTCAGGGCGCCCGTTCATATGTTTCAATCTGTTTTATTTCCGATAATTTGCGGAACAAAACTGAAAGGTTTGAGTTAATTCAGGCGTTTACGGGTTTTTGAACGTCTTTTAATGGAGTATAATGGGAAAGGAAATAAAGGAGAAACAAAATCATGGGGAATTCAAAATATGAAATCACGCGGATTAAGGGCGGAACAGACAATTGCTATCTGATTTCGGATGGAAAAAATGCACTTCTGTTTGATACATCAAGCGGTGAGAGTAAAGACAAGGTAATGGAAGCGTGCAGCAAATATGAGATGAAGGCGCTGGTTCTTTCCCATCCCCATTTTGATCACGCTGAGAATGCGGCAGCTATTTCGGAACAATTCAAGATACCGGTTGCTTATCACAAAGCAGATGATGAGATTTTTGACAACTATGATGCACAGCCGCTTCGTTCATACGGACTTGTAGGATTCGTTGTTCTTAAAATGTCGCTTAAAGTACTCCGTAATACGAAAGTAAATCGTCCGGGAAACTGTTTTTACATAAAAGAAGGGGATACGTTTGCGGATTACGGTTTTCCGGATGTCAGAGTAATCGAGCTGCCGGGGCATACGAAAGGCTCGATAGGTCTTTTGGTACAGGATCACTCCATTCTCGTAGGGGATGCACTGGATAACTGGATTACGCCCGGAGTAGGGCATCTTTACTATGATCTTGATGTTCAGAAAAAAACGGCTGAAAAGATCCGTTCTTTCGGTAAACGTACAATCTATTACGGACACGGGAAACCTACAGGAAAGTCCGAATAAATGCCAGATACGGACTTTTTTTCGGTGATAAACACTCAGCCGGGATTAAGGCAGGCAAAAAGATTACAAAAGGAAAACACAATATGCTTACACATGTAGGAACAAATACAATTGAAACCGATCGCTTGATACTCCGTCGATTTGAGTATTCCGATATTGATTCCATGCTCCGGAACTGGATTGCCGACGAGCAGACACAGTGGGATTACGGAGAACCATACTATCCAACACCTGAGGCGGTAAAAGAATTATTTGATACAAAGTACATTGTTTCGTATTCTAAGGATGATTATTATCGGTGGGCGGTTATTGAAAAAGAATCCGGGGAATGTATCGGACAAATTGCTTATTTTTCGGTAGATACCAATAACCGGCATGGAGAAATTGAGTATGTTATCGGACCGGCATTCCAGGGCAAAGGATATGCCACGGAGATGACAAGAGCAGTGATAGCTTATGGATTTGAAAAGATCAATTTCCACAGGATTTAGATTGACTGTCGTACGGAAAATGAAGCATCACGAAGAGTAATAGAGAAGTGCGGGCTTACCTATGAAGGGGTATTTCGCGATTTCTTCTGGCGAAAAGACCACTTTGAGGGAAGGAGAGTATTCTCAATTTTACAAAGCGAATGGAAGTGAACGCCTGTCGGCCGAGAGAGGTGCCGGCGAGCGGAGAACGCCTGCAATGGGATGATTACAGCAGGTTAGAAAAAGATAAAGAAGGGGACAAAATGAACACAATAGCCGGTCAAATTGCCACAGAAATCGGGAAGCCCGTTTCCGCGGTAGAAAACGTCATTGCATTACTGGATGAAGGAAATACGATTCCTTTTATCGCCAGATACCGTAAGGAAGCCCATGGTGCCATGGATGATACTTCTCTGCGAACACTGGAGGAGCGTTTAAAATACCTGCGAAATCTGCAGGCAAGAAAAGAAGAAATCATAAACTCCGTTGAGGAACAGGGAAAGCTTACGGAGGAGTTAAGGAATGCTGTTCTTACGGCAAAGACGCTTTCCGAAGCGGAGGATTTATACCGTCCTTATAAGCAGAAAAGGCGCACCCGTGCGACCATTGCGAAGGAAAAAGGTCTGGAGCCTTTGGCGGATCTTTTGTTTGCACAGCAAAAAGACGGCCCGAAGCCGGAAGATGCGGCGAAGGATTATATCAATCCGGAGAAGGGTGTGGAAAGTGCAGAAGATGCGCTTGCAGGCGCTTCCGATATCATCGCGGAAATGGTATCCGATGATGCAAATGTCAGAAAAGATCTGCGTAATCTGATGATGCGTGAGGCCGTTGTATCCTCGGTGGCAGCCAAAGAGGAGGATTCCGTATATTCGATGTATTACCGGTTTTCTTCTTCCGTAGGTAAAATTGCCGGCCACCAGGTACTAGCATTAAACCGCGGGGAAAAAGAAGAATTCCTGAAAGTAAAAGTGGAAGTGGACCATGCGAAAGCTATCGATGTCATCGAAAAGAGGCTTTTAAAGAAAGAGAGTCCTTCGAAAGCATTCGTGCAGGCTGCGATTCTGGACGGATATGACAGACTACTCGCCCCGTCCATGGAAAACGAAATCCGCTCGACAATCACGGATTCTGCGGCGGAAGGCGCAATTCACAATTTTGCACTGAATTTAAAACCGCTTCTGATGCAGCCCCCCGTAAAAGGCAAAGTGACAATGGGACTTGATCCGGGGTACCGCATGGGCTGTAAGGTGGCGGTAGTGGACGGAACCGGAAAAGTCCTGGATACCGCGGTAGTATATCCGACCCTCGGAGAGGGCAAAAAGCAGGAGGCAATTATAAAACTCTCCGCGCTGATAAAAAAACATCACGTGGAGCATATTGCCATCGGAAACGGGACCGCTTCAAGAGAGACGGAAAACATGACGGCGGAAATGTTAAAAGGCTGTCCGGGTGTTTCTTACATGGTTGTAAACGAGGCCGGTGCTTCCGTTTATTCCGCCTCCAAACTGGCGGCAGAAGAGTTTCCGCAATATGACGTGAATTTACGTTCCGCGGTTTCCATCGCAAGAAGACTGCAGGATCCGTTAGCAGAACTTGTGAAAATCGAGCCGAAGGCAATCGGTGTCGGACAGTATCAGCACGATATGCCGCAGAAGCGACTCGAAGAAAGTCTCGACGGTGTCGTGGAGGACTGCGTAAACGCAGTCGGCGTTGACTTAAATACCGCATCTCCTTCATTGCTTAAAAGAGTATCCGGATTAAATGCGACCATCGCGAAAAACATTGTAACCTACCGTGAAGATAACGGTGCATACACTTCCAGAAAAGTGCTTTTAAAGGTGCCGAAACTCGGACCTAAAGCATATGAACAATGTGCGGGATTCTTAAGAGTTTCGGAGAGCAAAAACATTCTCGACAACACCGGCGTGCATCCGGAAAGTTATGCGGCAGCAGAAAAAATGCTTACGATTCTAGGATTGAACTTAACGGATGTGAAGGCAGGTAAAATCAGTGATCTGGATGAAAAGGTAAAAAAATACGGCGAAGGAAAACTTGCCGAACAATGCGAAATCGGTATTCCGACGCTGAAGGATATCGTAAAAGAACTGATGAAGCCAGGGCGTGACCCGAGAGAATCGCTTCCCGCACCGATGTTTCGAACGGACCTTTTGGACATCTCCGATTTAAAGCCCGGAATGAAACTTACCGGAACGGTTCGAAATGTTATTGATTTTGGCGCTTTTGTGGATATCGGGGTTCATCAGGACGGGCTGGTACATATCTCCGAAATTGCGGATAAATACATAAAACATCCGAGTGAAGTACTCGCTGTAGGGGATACGGTGAATGTTGTGGTACTGGATGTGAATGAAGCAAAGAAAAGAATTTCACTTTCCATCAAACAGGCCGGAAAAGCGGAAGGGAGAAAACCGTAAAAAATTATACAACGGAGGAAAAATACAATGAAAAAAATGATTGGTCTGATACTGTCTGCAATGCTCCTTGTGCTTGTATTCGGCGGATGTTCAACCCCCGGGGAAAGTACATCAGAGAAAATCGGCATTATCGGTGCCATGGAAGAAGAAGTCGCATCTCTCAAAGATGCACTTACAGATTCCAAAACAACTACCATTGCCGGCATGGAGTTCTGTGAAGGAAAAATGGAAAACGTGAATGTAGTTGTTGTGCAGTGCGGAATGGGAAAAGTAAATGCGGGAATCTGCGCAAATATTCTGATCAACCAGTTTGACTGTTCAAAAATTATTAATACCGGCGTTGCCGGATCTCTCGAAAACCAGATCAATATAGGAGATATTGTTGTCTCTGTTGATGCTTGTCAGCATGATTTTACGGTGGAAGCCATCGGTTTTGAAAAAGGGGAGATTCCGTATACAGGTCTTTATGCGTTTCCTGCGGATGAAACCATGAGGAAAAAAGCTGTAGAGGCTGTGCATACGGCCGTTCCGGACGTTCAGGTTTTCGAAGGCAGAATATGTACGGGTGACCAGTTCATTTCCTCAAAGGAACAAAAAGAACTGATTAAGTCCAATTTCGGAGGTCTGTGCTGCGAGATGGAAGGCGGTGCAATTGCGCAGGCATGTTATCTGAATGATACTCCGTTTGTCATTATCCGCGCTATCTCCGATAAAGCCGATGAGTCTGAGGAAATAAACTATGAAATATTTAAAAAAGAAGCTGCGGAACATTGCGCTTGTGTTGTACGCTATATGATTACTCACTAGTCGGATGGGAGATGGAGACAATGGTTAGTAAAAGAGTTCGTTTTTTAACAATTATCAGTATTATTTTTGTGGTAACTTCATTGTTTTATTTGTTTTTGTCACTTGCATATTTTATTGCCATGGGCATCACACTGGCTACCGGCAATGAATACGAAATGCTGGGATTCATCTTTGGATTGATTGGTTTGCCGATTGCAATAGGAGTCCTGGCTGTCCCGGTTTTTAGAATTATTATTCTGGTCTGCGGTTTAAACCTGAGCAAAAAAAACAAAGAGGGTATTAAGGCAAAAGGTCTGGTTATTTCTACGGGAGTTATGCAGATTATAGATGCGGTTTTTTCACCGATTTTATTTGGATGTATCGGTTCCATTATTGTTCTGATCAGTCAGGATATGTTTCAGAATATTCCCGGAGGCAGTTTTTTATACGGACTTTTGCTGTCGACATTTAATATTCCGGTACTGATTAAAGGGGTATTACAGATTATTTCTTCGGTTATGCTTTTTAAGGGTAAAGGCGAATTGTACTGATTCATGTTCTTTACAGAGGCCTTTCTGAATGTTGAAACGAGAAAGGGTGGCTTACTGACACTTGTCTGGACGGACAGGATGCATTCATAAGACTGCTGAATATGTTGGAAATAAAGAATTTATTTTTATGATGTTTGTCAGGTGACTAAATATTGGGAGATATTATGAGAGATTTATTTACTACGATTTTAGTTTATTTGTACGTATTTGGCCTACCGGTAATTATATTTGCAAGCTTGATTTTAGGTATTGTAATTATATGCACAAAAGAAAAAATAACTAAGTTGTTTGGTGTTTTGTTAACACTCGCTTCCGCAGGCTATCTCGCAGGCGTTCTTTATGAAGCCGGGTTAAGAACTATCGGAAGTAGTGAAACGGCGAGGACTTTGGGTAACGTCCAGAGTTACGTTTTAGTTTTGCTTAGTCTCGGCTCGGGAGTATTCCTCTTTCTTTATGCTAAAAAAAGATACGGAACCAAACTTATAACAGGCCTAATCCTGATTATCGGCGGCAGTATAATGAATAATATAATCCCTTTAATTGTTGAGAATTTAATTAACCCCGGTGATTTTGACAATCCGTCGCAGTTCTCATATCTTCTTAGGTCTATAACGAATACATACGCGCTTGTATTTTCAATCGCCTGGCTCATTATCTTTCTAAAGAACAGACACGAGGAGAATGAACTCAAACTTTTGTGGCTTGAAAAAGTTATTAATGTTGCAACGACCTTATTTAACCTTAGCTTGAATTTATATTTGTTTTTCGCCTTTGTCGGTACTTCTTCAGACAAAGAGACATACTTAG
Organism: Lachnospiraceae bacterium UBA7027; assembly: GCA_002494135.1. Lineage (GTDB taxonomy): Bacteria > Bacillota > Clostridia > Lachnospirales > Lachnospiraceae > UBA3766. The sequence continues at coordinate 1,071 of DLBG01000082.1, read as the reverse complement.
CTCAGACTGGTATTGAAAAATATCAGATTATCGGTATCCTTGTTATTTTCGTTCTTAATCTGTTGATGAACATCTATATTGTTGTTAAAGGACGCAAAGCTTCTAAAGATAAAGAACTTGCAGCAGTTTAAAAAGTGATTATTACAGTATTCCTCAATAAGGAGTTAGAATGGATAACAAAAAAATAGAAGAATTCATCAGGAAGCAAAAAGTTGCTTTTATCTGTTCGGTTGATGAAGAAGGATTTCCAAATGTTAAAGCGATGCTTAAACCTCGAAAAATCGAAGGGTTACATCAGTTTTATTTCTCAACCAATACTTCCTCAATGCGTGTGAAGCAATACCTGAATAATCCCAATTCGTGTATTTATTTCTATCATAAAGGTTTAATAAAATACACAGGTGTTATGCTAAAAGGCAAAATGGAAGTCTTAACAGATCAAGAAACAAAAGATTTAATTTGGAAAAAAGGCGACACGATGTTCTACAAAGGTGGTGTTACCGATCCTGATTATTGTGTTTTGAAATTTACAGCAAATAGCGGAAGATATTACTGTGATTTGAAAACAGAAAGTTTTGAAATTAATTAAAAGAATTTTAGTTTTGCTATTTCAGTTTTGCTGATTAACAGGGGGGACATATGAAAAAATGGTATGATGAAGAATATGAATTTAATATTGAGGTGACTGGTTTTTTGCATGGTGATCATACGGAAAGATATTGCAGAAATGGTGAAGAAATAGGTGATAAATATACGTGTACTTATGGTTGCCCTGTGAATAAAGAAGGGTATGGAATCTGCTCAAAAACTATGATGATGCTTTATCCATTGATGGAAGCGGTTCGAAGCGGAGGAGATTTGACAAATTTAGGTGGTGACAGTAAATACACCAAAACAATAGTATGTCCTGATGGATGCGTCATATTTAAACTTACTGCAATTCCATTGGGAAACGAAAACTTTCATAAAGGCGGATTTTGGGAATACCCCGATGAAACATAATAAACTTTCAGTTTGCAGAGATGCCGTTGGTAAGAGAGGTATGCCATGATACTTGAAACGAAAAGATTG
>DLBG01000140.1:5770-6888 GCA_002494135.1 Lachnospiraceae bacterium UBA7027 | reverse complement strand
TCCGGGTTCTTTTTCTGCGGCATAATGGAACTTCCGGTAGAAAAGGCATCATCGATTTCCACAAAACGGTATTCGTTGGAATTCCAGATGATGATTTCTTCGCTGAAACGGCTTAAATGCATCATGATTATAGAAAGCGCGCTTAAGAATTCCACAAGATAATCCCTGTCGGACACGCTGTCCATGGAATTGCCGGTCGCCGCGGTAAAACCAAGCTCTTTTGCCACCATCTCGCGGTCAAGCGGATATGTGGTGCCTGCCAGTGCTCCTGCGCCGAGCGGACAATAGTTCATGCGTTTCCTGATATCGATAAGTCTGTCGGAATCACGCAAAAACATTTCCATATATGCCGAAAAATGATGCGCAAGTGTTACCGGCTGTGCTTTCTGAAGATGAGTAAAACCGGGCATGTAGGTTTCGGTATTGTCTTTAATGATGGAAAGAAGCGTTTTTTCGAGTTCTTTTAAAAGTCCTGCCACGGTATCGATTTCATCCCTGGTATAAAGACGCATATCCAGAGCGACCTGGTCATTACGGCTTCTTCCGGTATGGAGTTTCTTACCGGTATCACCGATACGGTCAATCAGCGTGGATTCCACGAAACTGTGAATGTCTTCAAAACCGCCTCCGATGGTAAGCACACCCGATTCAAGATCCGAAAGAATGGACTGTAAGCCTTCTTCGATTGCAGCGGCTTCCCCGGATGTCAGAATCCCCTGTGCGCCGAGCATGTGTACATGTGCTACGGAGCCCTTGATATCATGCCGATACAGCCGTTTGTCAAATGACAAAGATTCGTTGAAAGCAAAAACATCTTCATCGGTGGCTTTTGTAAATCTTCCGCCCCACAATTGTGCCATAGTTTCCATCTCCTGTTATTTTTTAGCTGCTAAATGCGTTTCAGATTACAAAGCGCATTTTATTCTATGTTGTAAAAACGGATCCATAAAGAAAGCCATGTCCGTAAAATGACATGGCTTCAAGCTGGAAATCAGATTCGAACTGACGACCCCTTCATTACGAGTGAAGTGCTCTACCTGCTGAGCTATTCCAGCCGACGGTCAAAACGACCAAGTGTTATTATAGCCATTCTGTATGAAATTGGCAAGTAAATAAAA
>DLBG01000140.1:0-5585 GCA_002494135.1 Lachnospiraceae bacterium UBA7027 | reverse complement strand
TACCGTACTTTTTCCTGGTATTTCTTTCTTGCGATTTCTTCCTTCTCCTTCTCGGTAAACGGTCTGTAGGAGAAAATCTGCATTGCCATGGCGGGAATCTTTACGGTAACGGACTGGGCCATGTTATCCATCGGAATTTCCTTGGTGGAAATCGCATTTTTGTTAATGACCGGTTCCGCGGAAGTATATTTTTCATCCGCCGTGGTGAAGATTTCTTTGATTTTACCTTCTTTGGGAAGGCCGAAAGCATATTTGTCAATCTGTTTGTTCGAGAAGTTAAAAATAATATATTCGGTACTCTCTGACTCGCTTCTTTCGAAAATCAGAACGTTATCGGTCGGATCGTCGCCTTTTACCAAACGGAAGTTTGTCTCGTTCTCCGATGCGGGATGAAACAGGGACTTCTCAAGATACATGGCATTTAAGTCCTTTACACAGCGGATGGCGGAAAGCTGAGCTTTTCCTTCCTTCATGGACTGCGCGTAAGGGCCGGATAAATAAGCATCGTCGCAGAAGGTGTCGGTACCCATAAAATGCAGTTTCTTTCCGGGGAATACGGTCAGAAAAGCATTGGCAAGAACGGCATTTTTTATCTTATCTTCCGCTGTTCCTGGCATTCTCTTTACGAAAGATACGAAATCTTTTGAAGATGCGATATAGGATAACGGCAGAATAAAATCTTCCGCAAACGCATAGCCGATTAACGACTGTAATTCATAGTAATGCTCCGAACGGAAGAACGGATCGTTCTGCAGATAGGAAACAAGCTCATTCTCAAAACCGGTATTTCTGACAAGATCAAACTGAAGGCTGTCCTTTTTGTTCTTCAGTGTCACGTTTTCAAGGATACCGTCGGATGAAGCGATACGAACCACGTTCGGATATTTTTTCTCAAGTAAGGTATTGAATTTCTTTAAGAAACGCACTCCGGCAAGATTTAAGTTTCCGCCGTATTCGTTCGGAATCCATTCTCCGTCGCGCTTGCCGTAATCTAAGTAAAGGACGGCCGAAAGATTCGGAATTTCGATTCCGTCGATTCCGATGATATCGCATAAATACAGTGCTGCGGAAAGCAGGTAGCTTTGTACGAAACCGTTGGAATAATCATATGCAAAGCCGCCGAAACCAGGCTGGTACATTACTCTCTCCTCGCCGGATTCGAATAAAGCCGAACCGTCGAAGAAATGAAGCCCGTTCTCTCCGCCCGCAAAGAAAGCGATGGAAAAATCTACGGATACGGAAAGCCCTTCGGCATGCAGAGCGTCCGTAAAGGCTCTTACTTCCTTCGGGCCGCCGAGCAGGGAGGAAATTCCGAACATTCCGTACTGACGGAAACGGTCTGAGGCATCTTTCATCTGCTCGTAAAGACTGAGAATATGAATTCCGGTATAGGAATATTCCTTGCAGTGCTTGATTAAAACCGGTAAAAGATCCAGACAGGACTTTGTTTTTTCATCCATTAAGGAGAATAAATCCACTTCGTATAAATGGGCCGGATTTTTAATACTTACTTTTTTGGAAGATTTGCTCTTCTTTAAGGACGACAGATCGGTTACGACTGCGTTTTCGGCGTCGGCGCATAAAGCAAACGGATCGGCTTTTTCAATGCTCTTTAAGCCTCTTCCCTTGATGGAATAATGATATTTGCATCCTTCTTTGATTCCGGGGATAAACAGGGCAAACACACCCGTGCTTTCATTTTTCTCCATCAGATGAAAGCCTTCCTTGAAATTGTTAAAATCTCCGAGAATGCTGATTCTCTCGGCTTTCGGAGCATAAACCGTAAATAACACGCCGCTCACACCGTCTTTTTTTGTGAGTTTTGCACCGAAGAAATCCTGTGCATTTTCATTGTTTCCGCGTTTTACGGATGCAGTTGCTTTATCGTCGAATTCCACGGGAAATGCATAAGGATCGTATAAATCCTTTTTCTGGATATTCATGTATTCCACGGTATAGGTATAACGGTCGAATTTCTCTTTCGTCAGAAACGAAGCAAAGAATCCGGAATCGTCAACCATCTCCATTTCGATCTTTTTCGGCTTCGTGGCATCTTTGGAATACAGATTCACATAGACTTTCTCCGCATCCGGAAAGAAAGCCTGCAGAATCACTTCTTTTTTCTTCGCATGAAGCCCGAGGATGGAAAAAGGATTGGAACAGTCCGCATAAACAATGGATTCAATCTGCTCCCAGTTCATTAAAGCATACTGCTTCTTGTTCATAGATTAATTCTCCTTTTTAATCGAATGAATAAAGAGTCCGCTGCGAAGTTTCGGCTCAAACCAGGTAGATTTGGGAGGCATTAAAAGATGCGCATCCGCAACGTCAAATAATTCATGAATGGAGGTCGGATACATGCCGAACGCTGCTTTGCAGTCGGTATGTACACGTTTTTTCAGCTCTTCGTAGCCTCTGATGCCGCCGACAAAATCAATGCGGTCATCGGTCTTCGGATCGGTGATTCCGAGTACCGGTGATAAAACGTTATTCTGCAGAATCGACACATCCAGTCCCTGGATCGGATCCACAGAGGTATATTCCGGTCTTACGGTAAGCAGATACCAGGTATCGGAAAGAAGCATGGCAACCTCACCTTTTTTAGACGGTTTTACATATTCGCTGCCGAGCTCTTTGACGGTATAGATCTTTTCGACTTTCTGTAAGAATTCTTCTTCGGAAAGGCCGTTTAAATCTTTTACGACACGGTTGTAATCCATAATCATAAGCTGCTCGTCCGGGAACAGGACGGATAAGAAGAAGTTGAATTCTTCCTCACCGGTATATCCGGGATTCTCTTCTCTTAACCTAAGTCCGACCTTTACGGCGGATGCACAGCGGTGATGTCCGTCCGCAATGTAGATATCTTTCATCCCCTCAAATGCTTTGCGGATGATATTTACGGAAGTTTCGTTATCGATAAGCCATGCTCTGTGGGTTACACCGTCATCGCAGGTAAAATCGTATAGCGGTGCGTTCGCTCTGGCTTTCTGAATCTCTTTGTCGATGGTTTCGTTAAAACGGTAAGCTAAGAAAATCGGACCGGTCTGTGCTTCCATAACGCCGACGTGCTTGATACGGTCGATTTCCTTCTCCGCACGCGTATTTTCGTGCTTTTTGATGATTTCGTTCTGATAATCGTCGATGGAGGCGCAGGCAACCAAACCTACCTGGGATCTGCCGTCCATAATCAGTTCATATACATAATAGCAGGGCTTTTCGTCCTGGATGTAAAGACCGTCCTTTACCTGGCTCCAGAACAGATCACGTGCTTTTTCGTAAACTTCGGGTAAGTAAGGACTGGTGCCGTCGGGAAACTGTGTTTCCGCACGGTCAATGTTTAAGAAGGACAAAGGATTCTTTGCTACCGCTGCTCTGGCTTCCGCGGAGTTGTAAACATCGTAGGGAAGTGCCGCAACCTGACTTGCAAGCTCTGTCTTCGGACGAATTCCTTTAAAGGGTTTGATTGTTGCCATTTGTAAACCTCCGTTCTTTCAGTTCGCGTTCGTACGCGGAATAATCTATCATATGCAAACTCTTTGACAGTTCCGTAAAAGGAACCGTATTTGCCTTTGATACGTAAAAACATAAATCCCGTTTGGGACGTTTGAAAAGGTGTGTAATCTCCTCTTTTGGTCCATCCAGGGTAAAAATCGCAAAGTTTTCATGTCCCTCGATGAAGAAAAATTCCCGATAATCCTCAAAAGTATAGGTTGTCCATCTGCGTTTCTGCCTGATAAATGCCGTCAGTTTTCCTTCAAGGAGACCTAAATACACTTTATCGTACAGTCCGGCGGGAAGGTCTTTTATTCTGTCCTTTTTGATGACAAACGCTATCAAAAAAACAACGGACGGATATTTTTTGCGAAGGGATCCGGGCACGTAATGCTGTCCGGTATGCTCCTTCTTTTTCATAATCGTATCGATAATCAGATACCGGAACGTCAGAATATCCTGAAAATAGAAATAATCGAGCATTTTTTTGCTCTTCGGATACATTGCGATTGCCACAATCACGCAGAAGGCAAAAAACAGGTTTGCGTACTGGGAAAACGTAAGTCCGATGATTAAAAAGATCACATATACCATTAACCGGATTACCTCTGCAAAAAACGAGGTAAAAGGATAAGGCAGGAAATTCTGCTGATAGCTTAATGCCGCATAAACACTTGCCGATATAAAATACCAGCATATCAGAGCTACAACGCCAACCACTGCGGCGGATGCGGCGATGATAAAGATCCGAAACGAATCGTAATGATTTTCTCCGAGGGCTTCTACGATCAGGCTTTTATTCTCCGAGACCGTAAAGGCGACTTCCATGGTGTTTTTGACCGTATTTACGACGACTGTCACAAAGGCAAGCAGAATTTCGGCCCTGGAATAAATCACCATGGCCATGGACTTTGTAAAACCGACGCATAATAACAGCTTTCCGATCAGGAAAATACCCGCACAGATGATAATCCATGCGATGGGAACGTAATAAGAATACGGCAGACCGATTCTGCCTCCGAAGAAAGCGTTGATCAGATAAAGAATCCCTTTTACGGGAACGGAAAGGACCGGTTCGATCAAATCCGCGGCAAGCAGTCCGAAGTTCCTTAAAGACAACGTAATAATCTGTGTGAATAGACTGCCCATTTTACATCCTTTAAAAGTCCGTTTTCGGTCCAAAAATCACCTATAATATTATAACCCCCCTGATAGTGTTTATCAAGGGGGTTACAAAGCGCGAATGCGCATTTTCATTGAATTTTCGTGAATTCTTATTTTACCTTGCGGACACGGTAAACGCCTTCGATTCCTTCGAGTGCGGATACGATATCGTCGGTAACGGGTGCTTCCACATCAATCATGGTATAAGCGAAATCTCCTTTGGACTTGTTGGTCATATCGGAGATGTTGATGCCCTTCTCGCCGATCAGAGTCGTAAACTTGGAAATCAGGTTTGCAACGTTCTTGTGGAAGATTGCCACACGGCCTGCCTTGGTGCAGATACCCATATCGCAGTTGGGATAGTTTACGGAATTCTGGATATTACCGTTTTCAAGATAATCCTTCATTTCCTTAACTGCCATCTTGGCGCAGTTGTCTTCGGATTCTTCGGTGGATGCTCCGAGATGAGGGATTACGATGCATCCTTCTGCTCCTGCCGTGGTGGGATTTGCAAAATCGGATACATACTTGCGAACCTTGCCGGACTTGATGGCTTCGAGGCAGTCTGCTTCGTTAACCAGCACATCACGTGCAAAGTTAAGAAGGATAACGCCGTCTTTCATTTTATCAAAAGCTTCCTTGTTGATCATGCCCTTGGTGGAATCCATGGCCGGAACATGAATGGTAATAAAATCGCAGTTAGCGTAAACCTCATCCAGAGTATTTACATGGATGATGTCACGGCTTAAGTGCCATGCTGCGTTTACGGAAAGATAAGGATCGTATCCGTATACGGTCATGCCTAAGGATTTTGCAGTATTAGCAACTTTAACGCCGATTGCGCCGAGGCCGATTACACCGAGCTTCTTGCCTTCGATTTCGGTACCTGCAAAAGCTTTCTTTGCCTTCTCGGCAGTCTTTGCGAT
>DLBG01000047.1 GCA_002494135.1 Lachnospiraceae bacterium UBA7027 | reverse complement strand
ATATAATTGCAGAGAGGGGAATCTGAAAAATGGGAAATCTGCAAAAACGGGAAATCTGCAAAACAGGGAATATCTCAAAATGAACAGGGGTATTTCCACAAATGTGTAAAAGGGAATTAAAAAAGGGAACGAGATTGCTGAATGAAAGATTTTATTGCTTATAATTTTGTGCCCATCGTGGGTTGTGCCATGATGTTCGCATTTGTTATAAAAAATAACAAATTAACGGAAAGAAAGCGTCGTTTTTTTATCATAACGCTGATTATTTTCCTGCTTTCCGTGCTTTTCCGAAATGCGGATAAAATCGTATCGGATTACGAAACTTATACAGCCCGAAGGGCAGCTTATTCCGCTTTCGGGTATTTTCTGCGTCCGCTTTTTGCATATGCACTGCTGGGAACGGATTTAAACTTAAATCGGAAGAAGCAGAGAATTTTGTATACGCTTCTCGGAATTCCGATGATCATCACGCTGTTCAGCGCATTTTCCGTATTTTTCACGGATATCGTATACGGTTTCCATACGGATACCAATAATTTCTACAGCGGACCGCTTGGCTGGTTAAATTTTATGGCACTGGGAATCTATCTGGTTGTCATTTTGGTTCTGGCTGTAATCGATTTTACCCGAAAAAATTATCGGCATGGCACGATGATTTTAGGAACCGCATTTTTGATGATTTCAGCTGTTTTATTCGAGTACTTTGAGGTAAGGGAATTCTTATCCGAAAGTGTCATGACAATGGCGCTTATGTTGTATCTGTTTTTCTTCCAGGATGACGAATTTGTTAAAGAAAGGAAGCGGCTTCGAAAAGAAGCGACGGTCGATGCGCTTACGGGGATTTATAACCGCAGGGCGTATGAGGACTTAATGGAAAACCTTTCCAAGGAAGATAATCTGATAGCGGGAATCCTTGTCATGGATATCGATTATTTTAAATCCATCAATGATACCTACGGCCACGATGTAGGCGATATTATTTTGAAAAATGTGGCTGGCCTTTTAAAATCGACGTTTCGTACCAGTGATTATGTCATTCGTTACGGCGGCGACGAATTCGTGGTAATTATGATCGGAATCACGGAAGATCTTTTCTTTGTGGTTAAAAATAAAATTGACAGTATAAATGCGGCCTTGGACAATCCCGCCGAAGGGATTCCCAAAGTTTCCGTTTCTGCCGGAGTGTCTTTCTCGGAAAGCGGCGTTTCGGAGAATTTGTTTAAACAGGCGGATGAGGCGCTTTACCGTGTGAAAAATTCCACGAAAAAAGGATGCGCAGCCTATGATGAATCCTTCGATACGGCAGAATTCGAGTCAAAAACCGGGTCGGAAATCGATTCCGTAAATGTTTCCGGCAAAGGTCGTCGGTAGAGACAGCCGGAAAAACAGCAGGTTTATCGAAAACGGTAGCATTTGAAAGTATGTAAAAAGGGATTATTATGCACTATAATTGCTTAATTGTTGACGACGAAACAGACCTTGCGAAAATGACCGCGGAGTACTTCAACATGTTTGAGGTTTCCACGGCGTATGTGGAAAGCGGCGAGGCCTGTTTTGCGTTTTTAAAAGAGAATACCGTGGATTTGATTTTGCTTGATATTAACCTGGGAGACGGCCTTGGATTTGAGGTTTGCAAGCGGATTCGCAGGGATCTGCAGCTGCCCATCCTTTTTATCAGCGCCAGACAGTCTGATGACGACGTGCTGGTGGCGCTTTCCGTGGGCGGAGACGATTATGTAAAGAAGCCTTACAGCCTGTCGGTTTTACTGGCAAAGGTGAAGGTGAATTTAAAACGTGTCGAAGAAATTGAGAAATTAAAGACCGGCGCCGAAACAAAGGCTGCAACCCATACTATGAACGATGGAAACAAAGCAGGAAATTCCGACAGTACCCCGGGAGATTCCGGCGGCACTGCAGGAAATAACAGTGACGGTTTATCAGGGGACGATATGTTCCGTCTGGACGAGGCGACGCTCTCGGTGATCCGAAACGGCGAGAGAATCCCATTGAAGGCCAAGGAGTTTGCACTCCTTGCATGCTTATACCAGCATAAGAATACGATTGTAAAAAAAGACGTTCTGTTTGATGAAGTGTGGGGCGATGCCTTCTTTTCAGACAGTACGCTGAATGTGCATATCAGAAAACTTCGCGAGAAGCTTGAGGAGAATCCCAACAACCCGCAGTTAATCAAGACGGTGTGGGGTACGGGATATTATCTGGAGCTTAAGGAGTGACACTGTTTTGAAAATCGTTCGCAGAATCACAATTACATTTACGCTTCTTATGCTGCTTTCGCTGGGACTGTTTTTTTACTTAAACAGCCAATTTAAATACAAGCAGCGTGATTTGATTGCCTATAACGGGATTCTTCACGAAATCGAAAAAGATTATCTGAAGGGCAAATCAAAGTCGGCCATCGAGCGGGAGTATGACTGCAAACTGATTCTTGCAAAAGAAATCAACGAGGAGGAACTTGCGGAAGCGTACCGCAATTCTGCGTTCGTTCTGGATTTTGAACCGGGCGGGGAATACATCGGTAAAATCGCCTGGATGGACGAATTAAACAGCTTCACCACTTCGAAGAGAGGTTTCTTCGGCATGGCCGTCATGATATGGCTTTTAACGCTGGTTACGGGATATGTCCTTTTGTACAATCTGCAGACAGGTTTTATCAAGCCGGTCAGCGAGATGAAATCGTTCTCCGAGGAAATCGCAAAAGGCAATCTGGATGTGCCGCTTCCGATTCACCGGCACAACCTGTTCGGAAGCTTCGTGGAAGCATTTGATATCATGCGTGAGCAGCTGGTTGAATCCAGGGAGAAGGAGATTGCGGCGGAGAAGGCCCGCAAGGAGTTAATCACCGAACTCAGCCATGACGTGAAGACTCCCGTGGCTGTAATCAAGGCTACCTGTGAAGTTCTCGATGCAAAAATCGAAGATCCCGACACCCTCGAAAAGGTTTCCACAATTTCCCGCAAAGCGGATACCATCAACCAGTTAATCGGCAACATGCTGCATGCCAACCTCGAAGATCTCGAGCGGCTCGATATTAAGACAACGGAAGAAAACAGCAGGATTCTTCTGGAGTTCTTTGAGAATTTAAAACAGTACGGAAACATCATTCTCGACAATGATATTCCGGGCTGTCTGGTTTATATGGACAGACTGCGCATGGAGCAGGCCATCGACAACGTAATCGGCAATTCATATAAATACGCGGGAACCGACGTGCATGTCGGTTTTGAAGTTTTCTCCGTGGACATGCCGTCCGAAAACGGCGGTAAAATGAAAACGGCGGAGTTTTTGAGAATCCGCATCAAAGACTCCGGCCCCGGTGTTTCCGAAGAGGATCTGCCGTTAATTGCCGAGAAATTCTATCGCGGAAGCAACGCGGAGAAAGTGCCCGGTTCCGGTCTCGGATTTTACCTGGTCAAATACTATATGGAAAAGCAGGGCGGAGGTCTGGAATATTACAACGACCATGGTCTGACCGTGGAATTAATGCTAAGAAAGGTGTAATTTGTCTTTTTTTATTGACAGGTTAGCCTTGACTAACTATAATTACGGTATGGGGTAAGTTATGACTAACTGCTGCGAAATACTGTTTTCGGCAGTTTGAAAAAAAATAACAAAACAGGGGTTTACAAATAAAATCATATCGTGTATCATAAGCGCAATTGAGGGAGTAGGACGCCTGCGAATCGTTGCAGGAAACAGGTCATCATCTCGACCGCATAACCGGTCTGGTCTGTTGTAAAGTGCGAGACTCATGTAAGCTTTTTGGCATACGTGAGAATCCCCGTCATATGATTGATGAGAATCAGCCGTCGTGCCGAAAAGCGCGGCGGTTTTTGTATGCGAAGGAGGAAAGCACTTATGTCAGAAGAGGAAAGAAAGTTTTTGGAAATCGTGGATTTAAAGAAAGGGTTCGGAAGCGGAGACACACGCCAGGAGGTTTTAAAGGGCATGAATTTCTCCGTTGCAAAAGGCGAGTTCTGTGTACTTTTAGGACCGTCCGGAAGCGGCAAATCCACCCTGCTTAACATCATCGGCGGCATCGACAATCCGGACTCCGGATACATTTCCATCAACGGCGACAAGCTTGAGGAAATGGGAGAAAAGGGTCTGACGCAGTACCGCCGCAAACACCTTGGATACGTCTTTCAGATGTATAACTTAATTCCCAATTTAAATGTCAAAGAAAACATCGAAGTCGGAGCCTATCTGTCCGACAATCCGCTTGATATTGAAGAATTACTGGTAACGCTGGGGCTTGATAAACACAAATACAAGCTTCCGAATCAGTTATCCGGCGGGCAGCAGCAGAGAGTGTCCATTGGCCGCGCAGTCGTGAAAAATCCGGACATTTTGCTCTGCGATGAACCCACGGGTGCACTGGATTACAACACTTCCAAGGAGATCTTAAAGCTCATTGAAGATGTCAATCAGAAGTACGGAAATACCATCATCATGGTTACCCACAACGAGGAAATCCGTAAAATGGCCGACCATGTGATAAAGCTTCGTGACGGAATGGTGCGTCACAACGATATCAACACCTCCAAAGTATCCGCTGTGGATCTTGAATGGTAGGAGGTGACGGCAATGAAAAAAAGAAGAATATCCAATCCGCTGGTGAAAAGAGTTCCGAAAGAACTTCTGGGCGAGTGGCATAAATATTTAGTCATTTTTATTCTGCTTACCGCAACCATAGGATTTGTATCCGGTATGTATGTGGCAAACCACAGCATGTTAATTTCTATCGATCAGGCAAATGAAAACAACCGCCTGGAAGACGGGCATTTCGAACTTGACGAAGAGGCGGATGCAGAACTTCTTGCAGACATCGCTTCCGGTGAAAAAGTAGACCTGCGTTCATACTACATCGATAAGGCACACAAAGAAATCGATGAAGAAATCGACGAAAAAGCACCGAAGGAGCTGAAGAAAAAGGTCGAAGAAGAGGTTCGTAAAAAGGTCAAAGAAGAAATCACCGCCAAAGTTACCGAAGCGGTAAAAGAAGCAACGGCTCCGTTTGCGGCTTTTATGACCGAGGAGCAGATCAAAGAACAGATTGACGATGCGGTGAAAAAGACTTTGGATGAAAAGTATGAAGACACCGTGGCCGAGGTTTTGCCGGACGCCATTGACGAAGCGTTAAAGAGCAAAGAATACCTGGACGAAGTCGAGAAAACCCGCAAGGAAGCATACGAAGAAGCGGAAGATGAGATCAACGAAGAGTTTGATAAGCAGGAAGCAAAGAAGTCGAAAGCGACCAAAGAAGCAGAAGCTAACTTTAAGGTAACTCCCGTTACCATCTATCCGGATTTCTATAAAGATGTCACGGAAGACAATACCCTGGATGGCAGCGCAAACGGTAAGATCAGAGTTTTTCCCAAAGACAAGGAAGTAAACAAAGCCAGTTTCCTTGAGGGCCGCGCACCGGAACGTGACGATGAGATTGCCATCGACAGAATGCATGCCAACAACAATGATCTGGTCATCGGAGACAAGATCCGTGTCGCCGGCAAAGAATTCGAAATCTGCGGATTGCTTGCCTATGTCAATTATTCCACACTCTATGAAAACAACACGGATTTAATGTTTGATGCGATCAATTTCGATGTCGGAATGGTTACAGACAAGGCATGGAATGAGATAAACGGACAGACCAGATATTCGTATGCGTTCTTCTATGAAGAAGGTTATACAAACGATTCCGAACAAAAGGAATTATCCGATTATTTCTTACAGTCGTTAGTCAGCCAGACCGTTAAGGCGGAAAACGACCTGGAAAACTTTATTCCGCGCTATGCCAACAATGCCGTTGTTTTCGCACCGGATGATATGGGCGGTGATAAAACCATTGGCGGCGTTTTACTCTACATCCTTGTGGTAGTGCTGGGCTTTGTATTTGCCCTGACCGTTACCAGTACAATTACCAAAGAGTCCACGGTAATCGGTACCCTGCGCGCTTCGGGATATACGAAAGGGGAACTGGTGCGCCACTATATGACAATGCCGGTTCTGGTAACGCTTATATCCGCAATTGCCGGAAACATCCTGGGATATACCTTCTTTAAGAATACGGTTGTAAACATGTACTTTAATTCCTACAGCCTGCCGAAATACCAGACTTACTGGTATTATGAGGCGTTTTTAAAGACAACGGTGGTTCCGGTCATTTTGATGATCCTAATCAATTTCATTGTGGTAAGCTACTGGCTCAGACTCTCACCCTTAAAATTTATCCGCAAGGATCTTCGTACCAGCAAACGTAAAAAAGCCATGCGCCTGCCGCGTTTCAAATTCCTAAACCGTTTCCGGCTGCGTGTCTTTTTCCAGAATGTTCCGAACTATCTGGTACTGTTTGTCGGCATTTTCTTTGTGGTATTCTTAGCAACCTTTGCATTCGGTATCGGAACGACATTGAAGAATTACCAGGATCATGTTACGGATGATATGTTTGCCAAATATCAGTATGTGCTGAAATCCACCGAAGATGAGGACGGTAACGAGATTAAGACCAAAACCGAAGGCGTGGAGCGATTTTCCATGGAAAGCTTATACACCGTGGACGGTATCCATTTAAATGAGGGAATCTCCGTTTACGGAATCGAAAAGGACAGCAGTTATATTCCGATCGGAGGAAAAGAGCTGGCCGAAGGCGAAGTCATGGTTTCAAGTGCTTACCAGGATAAGTTTAAACTGCATGTCGGTGACGAACTGACTCTGAAAGAAAAATACAGGGAAGACAGATACACCTTTAAGGTAGCCGGTTTCTATGATTATCTCGGCGGTCTGAATATCGTTATGTATCTGGATGAATTCAATGAAACGTTCGGATATCCCGAGGGCAGCTTTAACGGATTTTTATCCAATACGGAGATTACGGATATCGAAGAAAAATACATAGCGATGTCCATCGCCGAAGAGGATATTACGAAGATTTCCAGACAGCTGGATCATTCGATCGGAAGCTATATGGAATATTTCAAGGTTATCTGCTTAATCTTTGCAGGAATCCTGATCTATCTTCTGACCAAAGTCATAATCGAAAGAAACGAAAACTCGATTTCGATGGTAAAGATCTTAGGTTATAAAAACGGCGAGATCGCTTCGCTGTACTTGCTTACCACCACATGGATGGTAGTTATATCCGCCGTGGTATCTTCGCTCTTTGGTGCGAAATCCCTGGAGATAGTCTGGAAAGTAGTCATCGGTCAGATGGACGGCTGGCTTCCGGCCTATATTCCACCCGTAAGTTATGTGTGGATCGTGCTGATGATTATTGCCGCATACCTTGTGGTTATGCTCATC
>DLBG01000048.1:16089-16353 GCA_002494135.1 Lachnospiraceae bacterium UBA7027 | reverse complement strand
TTGTCACGAAGATAGTCGAAACCGAGTTCATTATTGGTAACATAAGTGATGTCGCAATTGTATGCGGCACGTCTTTCGTCGGGATCCATGGAGTTTAAAACGACGCCGACCTTAAGCCCGAGGAACTCATGAATCTGACCCATCCACTCCGCATCACGCTTTGCTAAGTAATCGTTGACCGTTACGATGTGAACGCCCTCTCCGTCGAGTGCATTCAGATAAGCGGGAAGGGTGGAAACGAGTGTTTTACCTTCACCGGTCTTC
>DLBG01000048.1:0-16037 GCA_002494135.1 Lachnospiraceae bacterium UBA7027 | reverse complement strand
TCACCGGTCTTCATCTCGGCGATACGGCCCTGGTGTAAAATGACACCGCCGATTAACTGTACACGATAGTGTTCCATACCGAGAACACGCTTGCCGGCCTCACGGACCACTGCGAATGCCTCGGGTAAAATATCATCTTTGGTCTCGCCGTTTTTCAGTCTTTCCTTGAATTCCGCCGTCTTCGCGCGAAGTTCTTCGTCGGAAAGTGCCTGCATGGCAGGACGTAACTCTTCAATTCGGTCAATGATGGGATTAATGCGCTTTAATTCCCTTGCACTGTGGGTACCGAAGATTGCATCTACAATTTTCATTCCTGTACTGCTCCAATTCCAAATTCTGATTGAATATTTGCCTCAAAATGGCACACAAAAATACTTATACATTCTAACAGATTCAAGCGCAAATATCAATATAAATCGGCATGCCCGGCCGTCGCAAAAAGAGCCGGCCCGGGGGCCGGCTCCGTTTCCTTTTCGGAATTATTTGTTCATGATATTGATTTTACCGAGAAGAGGCATTTCCTTCTCCTGCTCATGGCAGACCCCAACGAAGGCGATTATCCAGACTACAATCAGGAAAACCCACATCGGGAAAAATAATACGAGATCCAACAGCCATCCGATGTAGGGAATCATTCCTATGATACCGACGAGTGCAAGACCCGAGCCGAAAATGTTCCAAACCAGGGCCTGATTCAGATGGAACTTGCACTCATCCTTGCAGGACTGGCAGATTGCGATGATGAATCCTACCCATCCGACATAAGCCCAGATACAGGTTGCTTTTTTTGTCATGACAATAATCCTCCTAATGCATAAACAATTGTTCTATTTCTTATCCACGACATTCCACTCAAGGAAGGATGGATCTTTCACTTTGATAAAGAAAATCAGAAAGACGATGATAAGCGCCGTAAAACCGATAAACCGTTCAAAACGTCTCGGTGCACCGGTTAAGGATTTATAGATGTTCTTCTTAATCTTCGTATCCGCATTCATCAGCTTATAAGTCGCTTTGCGGCTGCGTTTTCTGGATTTTAAGAACTCTTCTTTGTACTCTTCCCAAATACTCTTCTTTTTCATGGCAAACCCTCCTTAAACAATATCTCACACTTGAATCAAAAGTGCAAGCACGGGGAGCGTAAGAATTGAAAGCAGCGTGCTTAATAGAATACAGTCGGCCGCCAGATCCGTACATTTGCCGTGGATTTCCGCCATGCCCAGAAGAACCGATGCGCAGGGCGTTCCCGCAAGAATCAGCACGGAATACCGAAAAGTCGGCGGCAGGGGAAATAAAAGCGACAGTCCAAAGCAGAATAACGGAAAGGCAAGCAGTTTCAGGGCACAGATTGCATAGACCGCCCATTTTCCGAAAACCTCCTTAAGCGGTGTTGCAGCAAGCCGGACACCCAGAATAAACATGCAGATCGGAGTCGTGGACTTACCTACCACGTCAATTCCGGTTTTCAAAAATTCCGGAAACCATTGTCCGGCATTCAGGAAATATAACGGCAATGCAAGGAACAGAGAAAACGTTGCCGGGTTTACAATCGCATTTTTAAACGAGATGACCTTCTTATCTCCCGTAATGCAGTATACGCCGATGGTGAAGACCAAAAGGTTCATGCTGACCACGTAAATGGAGGAATAGCAGGCAACCTCCGGTGCATCCGGGAAAACCGCTTTGATCAGGGGCAGTCCGAAGAATCCCACGTTTCCGAGCACACTTCCGACATTCAGGAGACGATAGATCGGATTCTCATGTCTCTTTCGAAAAATCAGATACAGAATCAGGAAAAACAGAATCTGCATAAACAGCGAAAAGACGAAAAAAAGTCCCATTAACATGGCATATTCCGTCTGTCTCGGAAGCCCGAGAAAAGCGGATAAAACCATGCAGGGAGAGCAGAAATAAATCAAAAATACAGACACCGTCGACAAATGTTCCGGCTTTGCAGTCTTAAGCTTGCAGAACACGTATCCCGGCACCATGAACAACAGCGCTAATAAAACATTGAAAAAAACAATCTGAAACATGTAAATATCCTGTCGGTCCAATCCTCTTATTTTCCCGTCCGGACGAATTCCCCGACACCCTTATAAATCTCATCCATGAGGCGTTTGCGGGCTTCCGTACTTGCCCAGGCTATATGCGGTGTAATGATAAGTTTTTCGCTGTCTTTGATGCGAAGAAGCGGATTGCTCTCAAGAACCGGTTCTTTGGAAAGTACATCCAGCGCGGCACCGGCAATTTCGCCGCATTCAAGCGCATTCGCAAGATCCTCTTCCGCCACAATGGGGCCTCTTCCCATGTTGATAAAATAAGCGGTCTTTTTCATGGCGGCAAAAGCCTCTTTGTCAAATAAGCCTCTGGTGTTTTCGTTAAGCGGAGCATGCACGGAAATAATATCGGCGCTTTGCAGAAATTCTTTCCATTCTTTTTTTTCATACGGCTCCGGCCGTTCTACACCTGTAGTTGAATAATAAATGACGTTACAGCCGAATGCCTTTGCGACTTCGGCCACACGGTGTCCGATTTCACCGAGTCCGACAATTCCCCATGTCTTTCCGGAAAGTTCCGTAAAATAATGTTCAAAGAAGGTAAAGGTGGGACATTTCGCATAATCTCCGCCTTTTACGTATCCATCATAAAACGGTAGTTTTTCGTAAAGATAAAACAGCGTTGCGAAGGTATGCTGCACCACGGTTTCCGTGGAATAACCCTTCACGTTCTTTACGATAATTCCGCGGCTTTTGCAGTATTCATGATCGATAATGTCCGTTCCGGTCGCAGTCACGCTGATCAGTTTTACGTTCGGCGCATCCTTTAACGTGGACTCATTCATGGGCATTTTATTCATGATGACAATATCCGCGTCCTTCACTCTTTCAGCCACCTCGTCGGGCTTTGTGTATTCATATACCGTAAGATCTCCAAATGCCCCGAAATCCGGCATTTCGAAGTCGGTACCGACATTATTTCTCTCGAGCATGACAATTTTCATATCGTTATTCCTCCGGAATAAAATATCCCTTTTCCATGACATAGTTCGTAAACTTTGTCATTCCGCTTCGGTTTAAATGCTGGGAATCCATCCAGTCCGTTTCGTTATTGAGACCGTATGCATAAAGTTCATTCAGTTCATCGAAGAGATTGTAATACCGCACACCTTTCTCTTCGGCATAGTCCGAAATGTAATGGAAAATTCTCTGTCTGCGGAACAGATCCATCATGCCGTCACCCTGCGACAGCGTATTGAAGGGAGCACAGAAAAGAATCAGCTCCACATTATTTTCTCTGCATAAATCCACCAGAAGATCCATGTAACGTTCCATCTCTTCCGGCATGGGTTCCGCCGCATCCGGACTCTCGAGCGGGATTTCCCAGTTGACGGCGGTTTCGTCGGAATAGAATTCTCCGCGCGGTGCATTCAGATTACAGGCGTAGTCCGATTCGGACAGTTCCTTCCACCTCTGATGATAGGCACCGAAATTCATGTAGTAATAAATCCGGTTCTCTTCCTCAATCAGGTCCTCTATGGCAAGTCTTTTTGCCCTGCACATGGGCATGCCGTCAAAGAACATATGCGTCATACCGTCGTTTAATGTCCGGTAATCGTTGGCGCAGTACGCCACTTCCATGATGATGGCTTTGGGCTTCTGATAGGTCAGTGCTTCCATAGCCGCATAATATGACTCCGGAACCGTCTGTCCGGAAGTCGCAAGCATAAAACACTCCATGCCGTATTTGTCCGCAATCAGGTTCGGGTCCACGGAACAGAAACAGTGACTCTGCCCGATGAAAATCACTTCCGCGGTATTCTTCGGATAGTGACGAAAGTTATCCTGCACGGAACACAGTTCCTTCTGGCGCACAACGTAGCAGACCCGTGCAAACAAAACCGCAAATACGGCCAGCACGAAAACGGATTTTATTACGTTGATAATCACCCTGCTTTTATTCTTCATAAATGTTTCACCTTAATCAGAACTGGAAATAGATAAAGGATGCCGCATCGTAGTCGAAACCGTAAATGCCGAATACCAGTACAAGCATCACTCCAATCACAAATAACGCACTTTTAAATATCCAGCCCTGTGAAAGGAATTTCTGTTTTAAATCCACCCCGCAAAGCCTGCAGATGTCGCAGACAAGCAAAAACAGAAGTGCCACGAAGAGCACGTTCCACTCCTTAAAATCCATGCCCGTACTGAACATGGTTCCGTCCGTAAATACCCACGGATTCCAGTTTGTAAAGGTTCTTTCGATCATACCGAAAGCCTGTCCGATGCTCTCCGCGCGGAAGAATACCCAGGCTATGCAGACAAAGAAGAACGTTCCGAGAATCTGCCAGATGCGGAAAGAAACGGAATTCAGGTTGGCGATTTTACCGTAAATCTTCGTACGAAGACCCGATGTCAGATCATCCAAAATACGTAAAATACCGTGCAGCACGCCCCATACCACAAAATGCCATGCGGCACCGTGCCACAGTCCGCTTACCGCAAAAACGATAAAGATGTTTAAATACTTGCGGAATTTTCCCTTACGGTTTCCGCCGAGGGGAATATAAAGATAATCACGGAACCACTGTGTCAGGGAAATATGCCAACGGCTCCAGAAATCACGAATGGAAGTTGCAAGATACGGCGTGTTGAAGTTGTTCATGAGGTTGAAGCCCATGATTTTCGAAGCACCGATGGCAATGTAGGTGTAGCCCGCGAAGTCGGTGTAAATCTGTACGGCAAACAGAACGGTTGCCACTGCAGGGATAAAACCTTTGAACTCGGAGCAGACTGCCGGATCGTAAACCGCATCGACGACCATTTTCGCACGGTCCGAGATAATCATTTTCAGAATATAGCCGTAAAGCATAATCACGGCGCCTTCCTGAATCTGACGGAAGTTCCAGATTCGAAGATTCTCGATGCCGCGGATCTGTTTTAACAGATTTCTCGAGCGCTCGATGGGACCTGCCACGAGCTGCGGGAAAAATGCCACAAAAAGCGCATAGCGGAAGAAATTCTTCTCCGCCTCCACATCTTTACGGTAAACATCGATGACATAACCGACCGCCTGGAAGGTAAAAAACGAAATGCCCACGGGGAGCAGAATGGAAAACGAAGGGTCCGAAAGACCGCTTCCGAAAAGCCCCGCAAGCGACTGCAGGGACGAGTATGCAAAATGAAAATACTTAAATACGAAAAGCAGGGTAAAACACAAAACAACGGAAAGGACTAAGAAGAGTTTACGCAAACCTTCCTTCTTCGATTTTTCAATACCGAAACCGCTTAAGTAGGTGACACCGGTCACTCCCAGAAGCAGAAGGCCGTATTTCGGCTCCCAGGACATATAGAAATAGTAGCTGGCAATCAGCAGCCAGATATACCGCACCTTCTTCGGCATGATAAAATAGCATGCCACCACGATCGGAAAGAAAACTATAAACGCAAAACTGTTAAAAAGCATGAGAATTCACCTTTCCCCTATTTTTCCCGTATCTTTAATCATATCAATTTCAATTACATAAGTAAAGATATATGAAAAATGCCTTGTCTTTTCCGCAAAAAGTGCAAATTAGAAGGCTTTATTTAGCACCATTTGAGGTCTGGGAATACTGGACATTTCGCGATTGTTAGGGTATAATTTGCATTGTGGATTTGGGAAAAGAGAAACCCATTCCGGAATCGAAAAATATAAGAGGAGGAATCAGCAATGGGATTAATTAAAGAAGCTTTTGGCATTGCAAAGCAGGCAGTCGGTGACGCTACAAGAAATATCGGAACCAACGCATTTTCAAGCATTGGCGGAATCGCAAAAGACCAGTATCTTGAGTACTTCGTATGTGACTCCATGGAAAATGGTGTCCTTGCGGCTCGCGGTATCAAGAGAGATAAGAAAGGTATGAATAAGGGACAGGACAATGTCATTTCCAACGGTTCCTTAATCATTGTAAACGCAGGTCAGTGTGCAATCACCGTTGATAACGGTAAAGTTACCAACCTCGCGGCAGAACCCGGTGAATATCGTTTTGAATCCGATACGGAATCTTCCATCTTCTACGGAAATTTCGGTGAGAATCTTCTTCACTCCTTCCAGGAACTCGGAAGACGTATTTCCTTCGGTGGTGAGACCCCGAGAGAACAGAGAGTTTACTTCATCAACACTCTGGAAGTTCGTGAGAACCTTTGGGGAACCGCTTCCACCATTCCGTTCTTCATTCATGACCAGGTAACCGGTTTCCAGGGCGACATCAACTTAATGGCAAGAGGCGAATATTCCTTTAAGATTTCGGATCCTATCCGTTTCTATACTTCCATCGCTTCTGCTTTTGCCGGCGCAACCTATACCAAGAAAGATCTTCAGAGCATTATGAAATCTGACTTTATGCAGGCTCTGCAGCCCGCAATCGGATCTCTTTCCGACTACGGCGTAGGTATCCGTTACAGTGCCATCACCACCAAGACCGACATTCTGGTAGAACTGATCAACCAGAAGCTCGAGAAAAAGTGGGGCGAACTTCGTGGTATGCAGGTTGTGGATATCACCTTTGATTCCATTAAGGCTACCGAAGAAGACGAGAAGAGAATCAAACAGTTCCAGGATACCGCTGTTTACACCAACGTAAACATGGCAGCCGCAAGAATGACCACTGCTACCGCAAATGCTATGGAAGCTGCTGCAGCAAATGAGCAGGCAGGCCCCATGATGGCATTCGCAGGTATGAATATGGCTCAGATGACCGGTGGCGGAAATACCGCAAACCTCTTCGCAATGGCTCAGCAGCAGAACGCAGCACAGGCTCAGCAGCAGGCTGCAGCAGCACCCGCTGCCGCTGCTCCCGCAGATTCCTGGACCTGCAAGTGCGGAACCGTTAATACCAGCAGATTCTGCTCCAACTGCGGTGAGAAGAAACCCCTTACCGATGCAGACGGATGGACCTGCAGCTGCGGTACCTTAAACAAAGGCAACTTCTGCCAGAACTGCGGAGCAAAGAGACCCGCAGGCGCACCTTTATACAAGTGTGACAAGTGCGGATGGGAACCGGATGATCCCAAAAATCCTCCGAAATTCTGTCCTGAATGCGGTGATGTATTTGATGATGGTGACATCGTTAAATAAAAGCGTCGTAAGACTTTAACGTAAAAAGACCTTAGCGGCCCGGCCCAAAACGGCCGGGCCGTAATTCATTACAGGGGGAATAATCAGAATGGCTGATGAAAATATCATCATAAAAGAAGACGGTTCAAGAACCGATGAACAGGGCATAAACATTTCAAACAGCGAAACCCTTTCCGAAACTGACAGAAAGTGTCCCAATTGCGGCGGCACCATGGATTTTGACCCGGAAAGCGGCAAACTGCACTGCCCTTACTGTGATTATCAGGAAGTAATTCCGCAGGCTGAAAATGCTCCCGCCTCGGCTGTAGAGCTTGACTTCTTAAGCGCGGAAAACAAAGAAACCAACTGCAACTGGGGTACCGAGAAGAAGGCGGTTGTCTGCAAGAGCTGCGGCGCCGAAACCATTTACGATGCTCTGGCTGTTTCCAGTGAATGTCCTTACTGCGGATCCAATCAGGTTATGGAAGCAAAAGGTGAGAAAACCCTCGCACCCGGCGGTGTGGTTCCCTTTAAGATTACGAACGAAGTGGCCGGTGCCAATTTTAAAAAATGGATCGGCGGCAAGTTCTTCTGCCCGAAGCTTGCAAAGGACTCCGCAAAACCCGAAGCGTTTACGGGAATCTACCTTCCCTACTGGACCTTCGATACCAGCACCGTATCTTCCTACACCGGTAAATACGGTATCGACCGTACCGTAAGACGCAAGGATTCCAACGGAAACACCGTCACGGAAACCGTTACGGACTGGCATCGTACTTCCGGTATCTACCGCGAAGATTTTGACGATGAGCTGGTTCTTGCAACCAATCGTCATAACTCCGCCATCATCAACGGCCTTGCTCCTTTCGAAACCGCCGACAACAAGGCTTATAAGCCCGAATACGTAGCCGGTTTTGCAGCAGAGCGTTACACCATCGGTTTAAAGGACGGATGGGAAATTGCAAAGAAGTCTATTTTCAAGAAAATCAATAACGGTGTCAGCCGCAAGATTCTTCGTGAAAACAATGCGGATCACACTTCCGACATCAAGGTTAAGAGTACCTTCAACGCCATCACCTATAAGTATCTGATGCTTCCGATCTGGGTATCTTCCTTCCAGTACGGCGGCAAGGTTTATCAGTTCATGGTAAACGGCCAGACCGGTAAGGTATACGGCAAGACTCCCGTCTCCGTATGGAAGGTGCTTCTGGTTGTCGGCATCATACTGGCTATTATTGCCGCTATCTGTCTCTGCGGCGGTTGCTTCGGCCTGCTGGATCAGTCCGGTTTCATTATGTAAGTTAAGGAGTTTAAAATGGGAATTCTATCGGCTGGTGTTATCGTAATTCTGGTTCTTGTAATTATCATCCTGGTGATTGTGGCCGTCATTGCGGCCGCAATCATCGGGGTCGTTAAGAAAACAACGCGTTCCGTAAAGAATGTGACCGATTCGGTCAATACTGTGGTTCATACCGCACAGACGATTTCCAAGGTAACTACGGGTACTTCCGACATTGCGGAAGGTATCCGCCGTACGACCTTCGAATATGCAGCCACACCGAAGACCGTTTCGGACAACGCCTCGATTTATCTTCCGAAAATCGCAAAGGATTTTCCGGAGTTTAATAATACGGAAATGGTTACCAGAGCAGGAAACGTTCTGACCTCATATCTTTTTGCCATCGACAATTCCGACGCTTCCAAATTAAAGGAAGGCAACGAGGAATTGAAGAACAAACTGCAGATGCAGATTGACTTAAATAAGGATAAGGGCTATGTGGAGCACTATGAACGCATCAAACTGCATAAGTGCGGTTTAAGCAACTACGTAAACGACGGTGCCAAGTGCGTAATTACCTATCAGGCTGCCGTTCAGTACCTGCACTACATTACCGAGGGTGATAAAATCAAAACCGGCCGTAATGACTTAATGACGCAGGCAAAATACAACATTGACTTAATCTACATTCAGGACCGCGACAAGGTTGATAAATACTCCGATATGGCGCTCTCTTCGGTCTGCCCGCACTGCGGAGCTCCCGTTAAGGGAACCGGTGAGAAAGTCTGCCCTTACTGCGGCTCTCCCGTGGAAATCATTAACATCTACGCATGGAGCTTTGCAGATATCAAAGAAACGAAATAGGGCCTTACGGTATCGTTTTATAATTTTACCTGTAAAAGTTTTTACCCGTAAAAAAGAACTCCGCAAATCTGCGGAGTTCTTTTTTGTATCCTTCACTTCTACACAACCGTTTTTATACTTCGGGCTCAATCAGTCCGTAGGTATTACCCTTTCTCTTGTAAACAACACAGATGCGATCGTTCTCTGCGTTATTGAATACATAGAAGCTGTGTCCCAAAAGTTCCATCTGCACACAGGCATCTTCGGGATACATGGGCTTAATGTCGAACTTCTTGGTACGGATAATTTTAATCTCGTCATCATCCATGAAGTCCTTCTCAATATAGTCCTGCTTGAAGTAGGAAATGTTCTGCTTGTGATCGGTTAATTTCCTCTTATATTTCTTTAACTGTCTTTCGATAATCTCTTCTACCAGGTCAATGGATACATACATATCGTTGCTGACCTGCTCGGAACGAATGATATTGCCCTTAACGGGAATAGTCACTTCGATCTTCTGACGCTCTTTTTCAACGCTTAATGTAACATGTACCTCCGTATCTTCGTTGAAATACTTTTCCAGTTTGCCGAGCTTGTCTTCCACTGCGGATTTCAATCCCGGTGTGACTTCAATGTTCTTCCCCAAAATAATAAATTTCATGCTACTCACCCTTTCGTTGGAATGTCGTATACCAGGTGAAATACCCCCGTCACCTGATAAGGAAAGTATACCATATCAATGACGGATTTACCACTATATTTTTGTCCGGGGCCCCTCAGACGGTGACTTTTTCCACATATGGTCTGTCAATGAAAAAATCCTTATTTCTGTGGATTTCTACGTTCTTCACAAAACGAATGTTCTTATAAGTTACCATAAAATTTGACTGAGAGGTTCATTTTAATGTGGATAATGTGGATAACTTCGTTTATAAGTCTGTTTTGTACCCTTTTGGGGTGTGGAAATCTTTTTTCGTTTTTTTGTATTTTCCCCTTGCAAAACCCCTTTTTGTGCAAAATTACCAAAAGCCGCTAAAACAGCGGCTTTTCTAAGGGTTTCCCCGGTATTTCCTTTATTTTCCTCTTTTCTCGATTTGCGAAGCGGTCAACATTTTTCGTACTTTTGGGTCAACGGCAACCGGCTACTCGGTAAGCAGTCTGCGGATGGTAATGATGTCTGTATAGCAGGCCTGGCATAAGCAGATTCCCTTGGCTTCGCCCGCTGCGTGTACAATCATGCCGTCTCCGATATAAATGCCCACATGGCCCTGATAGCAGATGATATCGCCGGGTTCCGCGGTCTCGATAGATTCCACGGCTACGCCTTCCCGCTGATCAATCTCGGTGGAATGCGTCAGTGTAAAACCGTACTGTGCATATACGGCCATTACAAAGCCGGAGCAGTCACAACCTTCCGTTAAGCTGGTTCCGCCGCTGACGTAAGGATTTCCGATAAACTGCATTGCAAATTCGCAGAGTTCACGGCCTTTGGCGCTGCCCCCTGTCATCGGAACGAAGTGAGACGGTTTTCCGTTGGCGGCCTGATATACCACACTTAAGCGGATTCGTTCTTCCATTTCCCGGCGCAAATCGATTCTCTCCTGCTCGGAGATTTCCTCATCGGTTAAAGCCGTCTTGCACGTGGTTTCCAGGGAAACACAGGGCAGGAATACAAAGCCGGTCAGATCCTCGGTCAGCTGCGTATCGTGAAGCAGTACTTCCGCCCACTGATCGGTAGTCGCAATAACTTCAAGTTCCTCATCCTTCGGCAGAATTCCGATGCTCTCGGAATTTTTGTCGGGTCCGAGACGGAGTGCCACGTTATCTTCCAAAACGGTTGCTTTGGTGGTATATGCATTTGCGATTCCTTCTGCGGCTTCCTCGCCGGTAAGAAGGTGCCTCTTCAGTACATAGCCGGTAATGGAACCGGATTGAACCAGATACCAGTCTCCTTCTTCGGAAAGAACGGTGCCGACGGCGCCGCGGAACATTTTACCGAGCGCGGTGGAGGCTGTACTGTTTGACTCTCTTACAAAGGTATATTCCACATCACAGACGCAGTCCGGATCGGGTACTTCTTCCTCAACGGGAAGTTCAACTTCATCCGCTGCCTCTTCAATGATTTCTTCCTCTTCCTCCGGTGTTACTTTTACTACGAGGTTTTCGAATTTTACATCGGTTTCCTTCAGACCGGCCTTTTCGTCAAGTGCAATCTGTACCTGTTCCTTTAAGGATTCGTAGTCGGCGCCCTCACCGAGTGCCATTGCCACGCCTGCTGCCGGAACCGTCAGTGTCTTTTCTCCGCTCTCTAAAGCCTCAGCCGCCGATTCGTTGTAGGCAGCGGCAAAAACTGCACCGTCCGCCTTCGCAGGGATCGTAAATATGATAATTGTCAGGATTACCGCCAGAAAAGCCAGGCAGGTTAATACTCTTTTACGAATCATGAATCTTTTCCCGAAAATACAAAAGTTTTGGTTTCTCTATACCTATATAAAGCGAATTATTACAAATTTATTACAACACTTTACAAAAGTAACACAAAAAGACCTGTTATGTCAACAAAACCGAGGCTTTTTTCTTTTGTGAAAAATGACGAAAATAAAGGTCCGGACGGGGAATTCTGCCCTGTCCGGACCTGTGTCTTACAAAAGACATAAATTTTTAATAAATTGTTCCTGCGAAGCTGCTGTCGGATGTTTGATTACATCACATCTTCCTGGAAGCTCGTTACCGCATTCGCGCCGTCAGCCACCGCCGTTACAATCTGACGAAGTGCCTTGCTTCTGACATCACCTGCCGCATAAATTCTCTTCACGCTTGTTCTGCCGTCTTCGCCGGCAAGGATGTAACCCTTTTCATTGACTTCCACCAGATCCTTGAATGCATCGGAATCCGGATTGATACCGACTGCGATGAAAATACCCGAAACCGCGAGATTCTGCACCTCTCCGGTGATTTTATTCTTCACGGAAACCGCGTTGACCGAATCGGTCCCTTTGATTTCTTCCACCGTACAGTTCAAAACAGGCACGATATTCTCGTACTGTTTAATGGCCTCCTGAAGGGCTTTGTTGGCTCTGAATTCATCACGGCGGTGAATCAGATAAACCTTGTTACAGATTCTGGCAAGGAAAATCGCATCCTCCAGCGCAACGTCGCCGCCGCCTGCCACAGCCACGTCCCTGCCGCGGAAAAATGCTCCGTCGCAGGTTGCGCAGTAGGAAACGCCCATTCCCTGAAGTTCCGCTTCACCGGGCACGTTTAAGTTCGCATGGTGCGCACCGCTTGCGATAATGACGCCCTTGGTCTCATATTCTTTGCCGTCGCAGACAACAACGTATCCGTTTGCGCCATCTGCTGCCGCGCCTTCTGCGCCCCCATCTGCCGCACCAAACGGTCGGATTGCCAGCACGGAGGCATCCTCAAACTTTGCGCCGAGCTTGTCCGCGTGCTCCTTAAATTTCATTCCGAGATCAAATCCGTTAATGCCCGGAAGTCCCGGATAATTATCCACTTCATAGGTTGTCAGCACCTGTCCGCCGCTGACACCCGCTTTTTCCAATACCACTGCATCCAATCCCGCTCTGCTTGCATAAATCGCCGCAGACAATCCTGCCGGTCCGGAACCGATAATTACTAAATCCAACATACTCGCACCTCTTTCTGTTCTATCTGCTTAAACCATTCGCTGTAATCACAATACTGTCAACAACTCTGTGCCTTACCGTATCATAAACAACAACATTAAGTCCGTTTTGATGGAGCGCAAAGTCCACTCCGTCGATTTCTATTTTACACTCTTTCCTGCCCGGAATTCCATAACTTTCCACCGAATAAATGGCATCCGTGTTGTCAATCCGTCCCTTCAGTGCCTGCGGGTCCCTTCCGCTTAAGGCCTTCGACTCTTTTTGGTATTGCAGGGCCGTGACGAAACCATCTCCGTCTGCGTGACCAAAAGAATCATCCAATCCGAATTCTTTCAACAAGGCTATCGAAGAAGGATTATTCAGCCAGTCGGAGTAACCCTCCACCGCACCGAGAACCGCATAATCCGAATCCTTCAAAAGCTGCATGTAGGTTGCCACATCCGTTGAAGTTTCCATTTCACATGCCTTCAGAGTGCGCTCCAGATAAGGCTTTTCCTTTTCGAAACAGTCTTCTTTCCTCGGAGCAACCCCGTATTCGCCGGACAGCAGTTCACCCATATAATCCGTAAATTTAACCGCGCCCCAGATGTTCGCATGATTGGTTGTGTTCTCCTTGGGAAGCTCGGCTTTTAGAAGGTCATAATTCTCTTTCAGGCAGAAATTGTAATAATCGGTATTCTCCTCTTCCCCCATCGCACCGAGAGCATTGTTCACTCCGTCATTCATATAGGTGCCCGGGAAGGATACGATTACAAATTGAATTCCGTTTTCCCTGCAGAGTTCCTGCATTTTACGGACATATTCAAGCATTCTCTCATCCGCCCCGGAAGTATCCTGCAAATCACCGGGTTCAAAAGGATTGTACTCATTCGGTGCATCATACAGAACCGGATAATATCCGAACAGCTCCGCACTGTCCACCTGCTTTTGCATAAAATCCTGCTCCGTCATTTCCGTCCAACGATTGTGGAAACGGATGTTGGTCAGATAATAACTCAACTCCGACTGCGCAGAATCAAATCCGCAAATTGTCCGGACCGCTTCTTTCTTTACCGACGAATAACGCATCGGATCCAGACACTTTCTCGTAAGCGGCTCGGAGGTGTTGATTTCATACTCCGGATGAATTCTGCTGGCAAAGTTACTCTCCCAGATAACAACCTTGGGGCTTTGGAAACGAAGTGCTTCTTTCAGCCAGAAATAGGAAAGAACCGGGCTTTGCTGTTCACTTCCGAGATTGTAAGAAGTGATTCCATACGCATTGTAAAGTTCCTGCGGAATAAAGCCGTTTACGGCAACACTGGATCCTAAGAAAAGCACATCCACGGAATTCTCGGGAAGCTGATAGAATTGCCGATAGGTGGACGTGGACGGCCAGTTACTGTTTCCGTAGTGGAACTTCGGTTCCAGAACCTTATTGATAAAATATAAGGAACCCACCAGCAGCCCCACGAACAGTATCGATTTTATGAGGTTTTTCAGTCCTTTTTTCATTTAAAATCCCCCATAAATAAACGCGTTCGCATCAAATCCAAATCCGTATGTTCCGAATATCCAGATGCTCCAGATGAAGATAAAATACACGGCCCAGCGAACCACAAGATTCTGCCCTGCAAGCAACGCCCTGACATCTTTCCCCTGTTCCTTCATGATGCTGACTCCCAGAAGAACCAGTATGGAAACCGTCAGTACTATCCACTCCTGCCAGCAAAGACCGAGTCGAAGCAGGGAGGAATCCACCAGAATCCACGGGTTAAAATGCGTGAACATGGAAAGGTACATCTGAAGTCCTTCCCGAAGGCTTACCGCGCGGAACATTACCCAGGAAAGCATGACAAGCACAAAGGTAATACACCGGTTAAGAATCACCGTGGCTGTTGATGCAGCGTCGGACTCTGATGATTTGGTAATTTTCTTCCAGACAGGGTTTAAGAAATCGCCCACAATCTGGTATCCCGCATGGATCAGTCCCCACGCAATAAAATGCAAATTTCCGCCGTGCCAGAGTCCGCTGACGGCGAATGTTATGATGACATTGAGAAACCTTCTGATTTTACCTTTTCTGCTTCCTCCGAGAGGAATGTAGATGTAATCCTTCAACCAGCTGCTGAAGGAAATATGCCATCTTCTCCAGAATTCCCGTATGGACACAGAGAAATACGGCTGCCTGAAGTTATCCGCAAGCTGAATTCCAAACAGTTCCGCGACACCTTTGCACATGGCAACGCAGCCGGCAAAATCGGCATAAATCTGGATGCTGTAAAGAAAGGCCGCAACCCATAAATAAGCACCCGTATAAGCAGACGAATTGTCAAAAACGGTATTTACAACCACCGCCGCTTTGTCCGCTATCATAAACTTAAGGAAAAATCCCCAGCCCAGACGAACCAGACCCAGAACCATGGCATCATAGTCAAACTTGTGGCCTTCAAACAGCTGCGTGGAAATCGATTTGTATCTCGGAATCGGTCCCTGAACAATCTGGGGAAAGAAAGACATAAAGAGCGTGAATTTTAACGGATTGTGCTGCGCTTCGCACTCTCCTTTGCACACATCCGTCAGATAGGAAATCAGTTGCAGGGAATAATATGCTAGTCCAAGCGGAATAATCCAGGCAAAACGCTCTCTATGCAGCAGAGAATGAAGCGATAAATCTCCGATTCGGATTGCGATAAGCGGCGCCGTTCCGAGAATGATAAAAATCCATAACAGATACTTCTTACGCGCTTTCTCAAGCACTCTTCCGCCAACGTATCCAACCAGAATTGTAAATACAAAAAGACCGATTTGCCGTAAGTCCTTTACCGCAAACCAGTAAAATGCAGCACTTCCTGCCAGAAGCGCGGTCCATCTGATTTTCTTCGGAAGAATATAATAAACTGCAACTGCCGCGATCACCAGCAGATAGTAGTTTATCGATACGTAATCCATTCGGTTCCCTCTCGCTTTTTATTCCTCAACTATTTTACCAAATAAATCCCCCCGAGAAAAGAAAAAAACCCTCCGCCCGGATATCCCCGTGCGAAGGGTTCTTACATTCATTTCAGTGCGCTTTTGCGCCGGTTATTACAGCTGAGGACCTGCAGCTACAAGAGCCTGACCGGCCTCATTGGTGGTGTACTTACCAAAGTTCTTGATGAATCTCTCAGCAAGATCCTTAGCCTTTG
>DLBG01000066.1 GCA_002494135.1 Lachnospiraceae bacterium UBA7027 | reverse complement strand
ATTGCATCCGGTCTTTCGTAACGGACGATTTTTGCAATATATTCCAGTGTCAGAGGCTCCATGTAAACCTTATCCGCAATCGAAGTATCCGTCATGATGGTTGCCGGATTGGAGTTGCAAAGCACAACTTCATATCCTTCTTCCTTCAGTGCCAGACAGGCCTGCGTTCCGGCATAATCAAACTCGGCAGCCTGTCCGATGACAATCGGTCCCGAACCGATCACAAGTATTTTTTTAATGTCTGTTCTTTTTGGCATTTTTCTGCCTTTCTTTGTACTCTTAATTCGCTTTTGTACTCTTGATTCACTTATGTATTCCTGCTGCGAAAGGATTTCATGTTTGCGATAAAATCATCAAACAGATAGGCGCTGTCCTGCGGTCCCGGGGCGCTTTCCGGATGATACTGGACGCTGAATGCCGAATCTTTTTTACATTCCACGCCTTCCACGGTTCCGTCCAGGAGATTTACATGTGTGATACAAAGGGGTGTATCTTTTATGCTTTCATCCAAAACCGCATAGGAATGGTTCTGCGAAGTAATTTCGATTCTGTCAGTTTTTTGATTCTTTACCGGATGGTTTCCGCCGCGGTGACCGAATTTTAACTTATAGGTTTTTGCACCGTATGCAAGGCTTAATATCTGGTGCCCCAGACAGATTCCGAATATCGGGGTTTTGCCGATCAAATTCCGTACGGTTTCAATCACCTTCGGAACATCTTCCGGATCCCCCGGTCCGTTCGATAAGAATACTCCGTCCGGATTCAGGGAAAGGATGGTTTCATAATCCGTATCCCACGGGACCACGATTACGTTGATTCCGCGTGCATTCATGGAACGGACAATATTCTGCTTCATGCCGCAGTCAACGGCGACCACATGAAATTCTTCGTCAAACTTTACATCCTTATTCTTCGGATACAGTTTGATTCTCTTACTGCTTACTCTGCTTACCGCATCGTTTGGAACGGGAGTGGATTTTATAATCTCAAGCCCTTCATCCAGTGGAGTCCTTGCATCGGTAATCAGTACCTTCATGGAACCCAGATCGCGAATCAGACGATTCAGTTTTCTGGTGTCCACGCCCTCAATTCCGGGGATGTTATATTCTTTCATGACATCATCGAGCGTTCTGCTGCTTCTGAAACTGGAAGGCTCATCGTTATACTCCCTTACAATCAGCGCTCCGATAGTCGGAATATCCGTTTCGTAATCATCCGATGCCATGCCGTAATTTCCGATTAATGGATAAGTCATGACGACCGCCTGATAGGTGTATGACGGATCGGAAATGATTTCCTGATAACCGACCATGGAAGTGTTGAATACGATTTCACAGACTTTAACGGTATTTGCACCGAAGCCAAAACCGTAGAATTCATCTCCGTTTTCCAGAATTAATTTCTTCGTGTATTTCATGTAGTTACCTCATGTTTCACATTTGCCGGAGAGCGGCAGTTCAAATTTATCCTTTCGGGTATCCGCAGGTATTTCGGTGGGATAATCTCCTCCGAAGCAGGCGTTGCAGTATCCGCTGATTTCCACTTCCCCTTCTTCCAAAAGGCATCCAAGACTCTCTATCGGAAGGTATCCGAGCGAATCCGCCCCGATGATTTTCGCTATCTCTGGGATGCTGTGTTTGCAGGCAATCAGATGTTCTTCGGAATCGATGTCGGTTCCGTAATAACACGGATGAAGAAACGGAGGGGAAGAGATTCTCATGTGCACTTCTTTTGCTCCCGCCTCACGTACCAGGTCAACCAGACGTTTGCTCGTTGTTCCGCGGACGATGGAATCATCAATCAATACAATTCTTTTTCCTCGAATAACGTCTTCGATTGCGGAAAGTTTGATTCGCACCTGATCCATCCTGTGATCGGGAGCAATAAAAGTTCTTCCGATGTATTTGTTCTTAATCAATCCGATACGATAGGGAATGCCGGACTGAAGGCTGTAACCGATGGCCGCGTCCAGGCCGGAATCCGGAACCCCGATTATCATATCTGCCTCGACCGGATGCTTTTTGGCAAGCTCACGTCCCGCTCTTACTCTCGCGGAATGAACCGAAATTCCGTCGATTACGGAGTCCGGTCTTGCAAAATAAATGTATTCGAAAATACAGGTTTTCCGGTCCTTTCTCCTACAGTTTTTCTTAATCGAGGTGACCATAATCTTCGCCCCGCTGTTCCCGGTTTTCTCCTTTTCGCTTTCGGAATTGGTGAATACCAGAACCTCTCCGGGTTCCACATCACGAATCACTTCGCCGCCTACCGCTCGAATCGCACAGCTTTCCGAAGCCACAACAAAGGATCCGTCCTTTGTAATCCCATAGCACAAAGGGCGGAATCCGTAAGGATCTCTTGCACAGATTAATTTCTGCGGTGACATGACAACAAGAGAATATGCTCCGTCCAGAGTATCCATGGAAGCTAAAACCGCTTCTTCGATGGACGGTGTTTTTAAACGTTCCTTGGTAATAATATAAGCAATGGTCTCCGTATCCGAAGTGGTATGAAAAATCGCGCCGGAGAGTTCCAGCTCGTCCCGGAGGGTTGTCGCATTGGAAAGATTTCCGTTGTGCGCCAGAGCCATTCTTCCTTTTTGATGATTTACTTCAATGGGCTGACAGTTACTTCGGTTGTTTCCTCCCGTGGTTCCGTAACGTACATGTCCGACCGCCATTTCGCCCTGTGGAAGTTTCTTTAAATTCTCTCTGGTAAATACTTCGCTTACCAGTCCGAGATCTTTATGCGAAGTAAACAGTCCGTCGTGATTGACGACGATTCCGCATCCTTCCTGTCCGCGGTGCTGAAGCGCGTACAAACCATAGTAGACCATTTGCCCTACATCTGTAGTACTGTTT
The DNA here is from genome assembly GCA_002494135.1 of Lachnospiraceae bacterium UBA7027. GTDB lineage: Bacteria > Bacillota > Clostridia > Lachnospirales > Lachnospiraceae > UBA3766. The sequence continues at coordinate 2,233 of DLBG01000066.1, read as the reverse complement.
GATATGATTCCAAATACACCGCATTCTTCTTGGATGCCCATCTTATACTTTCTCCTTTTTTCCCCTCGGCATGTTCTACTGCCGCTTTGATGAAGCCGTTAAACAGCGGATGAGGTTTATTCGGTCTGGACTTGAATTCCGGATGATACTGGACACCGACATAAAACGGTCTTTCGCTTAATTCCACGGTTTCAATCAACAGTCCGTCCGGAGACTGACCGCTTAAGGTAAGTCCCGCTTTGCTTAATGTTTCACGATACTCATTATTGAATTCATAACGATGACGATGACGCTCGCTTATTCTTTCCCTGCCGTAGCAACGGCTCATCACCGTGTCCGGTGTAATGACGCAGGGATATGCGCCAAGTCTCAGTGTTCCGCCCTTATCGATGTCATCACTCTGCCCGGGCATAAAATCGATTACCTTATGAGCACATAATTCATCAAATTCACCGGAGTTTGCATCGGGAATTCCCGCAACGTTTCTTGCATATTCGATTACCGCAATCTGCATTCCCAGACAGATGCCGAAATAGGGAAGGTTGTGTTCCCTTGCGTATTTTACGGAAAGAATCATCCCTTCGATTCCTCTGCTTCCGAATCCGCCCGGAACAATGATTCCGTCCAGTCCGGAGAGTTTCTCATCCACATTGGATTCCCTTAACAGCTCCGAATCAATCCACTCGATGTCTACGTGCGCATCCTGCGAATAACCGGCATGGCGCAGTGCCTCGGCCACGGAAAGATATGCATCATGAAGTTCCACGTATTTGCCGACCAGACCGATGCGGACATTCTTCGAGCTGTTTTTAATCCGCTCAACCATCTCCGTCCATTCTTTCAGATCCGGATTCAGCGCCTTAATTCCGAGTTCTCTTAAAACCACCGAGGAGAAGTTTGATTTTTCAAGCATCAGCGGGGCTTCGTAAAGAACTGGAAGGGTAATATTCTCGATAACGCAGTCCTCTTTTACATTGCAGAAAAGAGAAATCTTTTTAAAAATGGATTCCTCAAGCGGTTCATCACAGCGAAGCACAATAATGTTCGGGTTGATTCCCATCCCCTGAAGTTCTTTTACGGAATGCTGGGTCGGTTTGGATTTATGCTCATCCGATCCGTGAAGGAACGGCACCAGTGTTACATGGATGAAAAGGCTGTTCTCACGGCCCACCTCCAGAGAAATCTGACGTACCGCCTCAATGAAAGGCTGGGATTCAATATCACCGATGGTTCCGCCGATTTCGGTTATGACAACATCCGCTTCCGTTTTCTTTCCGACTCGATATACGAATTCCTTGATTTCGTTTGTGATATGGGGAATGACCTGAACGGTGGATCCTAGGTATTCCCCCCTTCTTTCCTTGTTTAAAACATTCCAGTACACCTTTCCCGTGGTAAGGTTGGAATACTTGTTTAAATCCTCATCGATAAACCGCTCGTAATGACCAAGGTCCAAATCCGTTTCCGCACCGTCTTCCGTTACATATACTTCGCCATGCTGGAAAGGAGACATGGTACCGGGATCCACGTTAATATACGGATCCAGTTTTTGTGCTGCAACCTTCAATCCTCTTGCTTTCAGCAGACGGCCCAGAGATGCTGCCGTGATACCTTTTCCGAGACCTGAAACAACACCGCCGGTAACAAAAATGTACTTGGTCATGCTTTTTCCTCCTTAACGAATAACCCCTCTTTGCATTACTCCGAAACAACAGAAAAAGCGCCTTTAGCGGGCACTTTGCCCACTAAAGACGCCTTTGTCTTACACACAGATATTCTACTCCGTTATCGGATGCTTGTCAATTCATAATTAGCCCAGTCCGATGTCCAGTGCCATCATCAAAAGGAAGCCTGCCGCGAAACAAATCGTTCCGATGTTGGAATGGTCTCCTTCCGCCATTTCCGGAATCAGTTCCTCGACAACCACATAAAACATGGCACCGGCCGCAAAGCTTAACAGAAACGGCATGGTCGGAATCAAAATACTCGAAGCGGCAATCACAAGCAGCGCTCCGATCGGTTCCACGATACCGGAAAGCATTCCGTAAACAAAGGTTTTCCCTTTCGGCATTCCCTCTGCCAAAAGCGGCATAGAAACGGTTGCTCCTTCCGGGAAGTTCTGAATGGCGATACCGAGTGCCAGAGCAAGTGCTCCCATGAAGGAAATTTTCTCATTTCCCGATAACCATCCGACGCACACGATACCGAGCGCCATTCCTTCGGGAATATTGTG
>DLBG01000037.1 GCA_002494135.1 Lachnospiraceae bacterium UBA7027 | reverse complement strand
TTACTTACTTCATTTACTGTCTTCATGGCTATCATCTCCTTCACGTGTGATTACATCATAAACTATTACGTTACGTCATAGTCAAGCATGAAATTATACTTTTTTTAAAAAGATTGGCATTCCATTCTTATTATCCTCCTATAATAAAAAACGGTACTGTATTTGCCAAAATACAGTACCGCTTGGGTTTCGCTAATGATAGATTGTCTGGCTTGACGATAAAAAAAGGACACTTCTCTAACAATTTCTTAGAAAAGTGTCCTCAATCAACTTGAGTAAATATATTTAATTCTCACCAAATGCCACGTATTGCCTTGTATTTCCTTGTATCAAAGCACTACATTTGTAGCAAAAGTGCAACAAATCTATCAAATTCCCTTATGCAAAAGGGCTGCAAACCCGCATAAACACTGGATTACTGTTCCTTCTGTGTCTTCATAGTCGGGAAGAGCAAAACATCACGAATGGCCGGGCTGTTCGTCAGAAGCATTGTCAATCTGTCGATGCCGTAGCCGATTCCTCCGGTGGGTGCCATACCGACTTCAAGTGCGTTTAAAAAGTCCTCGTCGGTATGCTCCGCTTCCTCGTCACCTGCTGCCGCATTGGCATCCTGCAAAGCGAATCTCTCGCGCTGATCGATAGGATCGTTTAACTCGGAATAAGCATTGCACATTTCCCAACCATTGATAAACAATTCAAAACGCTCAACCTTGGAGGGATCCGAAGGTTTCTTCTTGGTAAGGGGAGAAATCTCAATCGGATGATCCATGATAAAGGTGGGCTGAACCATTTTATCTTCGCAGAACTCTTCGAAGAAGAGGTTAAGAATATGTCCCTTGGTATGGAAATCTTCGAACTCGATGTGATGTTCCTTCGCAAGCTTCTTTGCGGCTTCGGTATCGGGAACCTGTGCGGGATCGTCAAAATCAATACCGGCATACTTCTTCACCGCTTCTGTCATGGTCAGTCTCTCGAACGGTTTTCCGAAGTCAAGTTCAATGTCACCGTACTTGAATGTGGTGGTTCCGAGAACTTCCTGCGCCACATGACGGAACATGTTCTCGGTTAAATCCATCATGCCGTGATAATCGGTGTATGCCTGATATAACTCCATCAGCGTGAACTCGGGATTGTGTCTGGTATCCAGACCTTCGTTACGAAAAACACGGCCGATTTCATAAACTCTTTCCAGTCCGCCGACGATTAATCTCTTTAAATAAAGTTCCAGGGAAATACGAAGTTTTAAGTCCTCATCAAGCGCATTGAAGTGAGTCTCGAACGGTCTTGCGGCTGCACCGCCGGGGTTTGCCACAAGCATCGGGGTTTCCACTTCCATGAATCCCTGATCATCAAGATAACGGCGAATGGAGGAAATGATTTTGGAACGTTTGATAAAGGTATCCTTTGCCTCCTCATTCATAATCAGATCAACATATCTCTGACGATAACGGATATCCGTATTGGTAAGGCCGTGATACTTCTCCGGCAGAATCTGTAAGGATTTGCAAAGCAGCGTCACTTTCTCTGCATGGATGGAAATCTCGCCCATCATGGTGCGGAAAACATAACCTTCAACGCCTACGATATCGCCCACATCATATTTCTTAAAATCGCCGTAAGACTCTTCTCCGAGTGCATCACGGGATACATAAATCTGGATGTTTCCGAGTTTGTCCTGCACGTTTCCGAAAGAAGCCTTGCCCATAACACGCTTGCTCATCAGACGTCCGGCAATGGATACGTGAATCGGGCTTGCGTCCATAATCGCACGCTTTTCTTCATAATCGGCTTTTGCGGCAGCTCTTGCATCCGCTTCTTCCATGCCTTCGGTATTTACCGCGGGACGGTCGCCGATTAATTTTTTCTCCAGCTCCTCGTACTCAGCCTTTGCTTCGGTAGAGTGATGTGTCTGGTCATATTTTGTAATCACGAAGGGATCCTTGCCCGCTGCCTGAAGTGCCGCAAGTTTCTCGCGACGAACCTTTAAAAGCTGTCCGATATCCTGCTCTGCAGGAGCATTTCCCTTTTGATTGTTCTGATTCTGATTATTGTCTGCCATAATATATTCTTTCTTTCTGCTTAGTTACGGGAGAAACTTAAAACTTTGTACTTGATTACACCGGCGGGGCATTCCACCTCAACGGTCTGTCCCTTCTTTGCGCCGATTAAAGCCTTACCCAGAGGAGACTCATTGGAGATGGTTCCCTCAAGGCTGTTTGCCTCGGTAGCTCCCTTGATGGTGCAGGTGATTTCTTCCTTGGTCTCTTTATCAAGGATTACTACGGTCATACCAAACGCAACTTTCTTGTTGTCAACGTCTTCTTCATCGGCAACTTCTGCGCTCTTTAACAGCTGCTCGAGTTCGAAAATTCTTGCTTCGATGTCACGCTGCTCGTCCTTGGCTGCATCGTATTCCGCGTTCTCGGAAAGGTCGCCCTGTGCACGAGCCTCTTTCAGCTTCTCTGCGATTTCGTTACGTTTATTTACCTTTAAATCATGAAGCTCATCTTCGTATTTCTGAAGTCCTTCACGGGTTAACAGATTCTTCTTTTCTTCTTCAGCCATGATAAAATCTCCTTTTCTTAACACCCGGGCGGCTAAAACTGCCTCCCCCCTTATGCATAAGATGCGCTACGCGCTGTATGATTATATCGAAAGACGTGGGAAATGTCAACAAAATCAGGCATTTGTACCCGCTTCCATCAACTCTTTTAATTTGCTTATCGTATCGACTTCGTTCACGGCCCTTCGAAAAGATGCACTGCCCTTAAAACCGGCACTGTACCAGGCCATATGCTGGCGCATTTCCCGGACTGCGGTATACTCGCCTTTCTCGTTACACAGCATGTCGGCGTGACGCAGAATCATGTCCGCAACCTCCGGCCATGAGGGTTTCCCTTCTCCGCCGGTAAGTTCCCTGAAAACCCACGGGTTCCCGCGCGCCGCTCTTCCGATCGCGATTGCGTCGCATCCGGTCATTTCAAACATCTTCGCCGCGGACGCGGCATCGATAACATCCCCGTTTCCGATTACCGGAATACTCACGGCTTCTTTTACTCCGGCTATCATTTCCCAGTCCGCATTTCCCGAATAGAACTGCTCTCGGGTTCTCGCATGTACGGTAACTGCTGCCGCACCGTTTTCTTCAAGCGCTTTGGCCACTTCCACGGCATTGATGTGATCTTTGTCAAATCCGAGCCGGATCTTTGCCGTAACCGGTTTCGTACTGGATTTGGAAACACTTTTCATGATGCGCCCGATCAGCTTAGGGTCTTTTAACAAAGCACTGCCTTCTCCGTTCCCCGCCACCTTCGGAACCGGACATCCCATGTTGATATCCAGAATATGAAACGGATAATCGTTTAGTTCTTCGGCGACTTTACCCATCAGTTCCGGTTCGGATCCGAAAATCTGCAGCGACACGATTCCCTCTTCGGGTACGGTTTTTAACATCCCGTAGGTTGCCTTGTTCTTAAAGGAAATGGCCTTTGCGGAAATCATTTCGGTGCAAACCATTCCCGCACCCATTTCGGCACAGAGCACACGAAAAGGCAGGTCTGTCACACCTGCCATGGGAGCTAAAATATAAGGGTTGGGGAGAACAACGTCTCCGATTCTGCATGCCATACTCTGTCCCTTTTTAAGCCTGTCTGCGGTTCTTTTCATAGAGGATGCGAAGTCCGTCCAGCGTTAAGAACTTATCGTAAACATCGATTTTCTTCGTTTCATCGCTGATGATGCTGCCGAGACCTCCGGTTGCAACAACCTTCATATCGGTAAAGCCGCTCTCCTCGCGCACCTTGTCAATGATGTATTCGGTCTGTCCGATCTGACCGTATACCAGGCCGGCCTGCATGGAAGAAACGGTTTCCTGAGACAGGATAGATGCCGGTTTCTTGATTTCGATTTCCGGAAGTTTAGCGGTATCTTCCCACAGAGCCTTCGCGGAAATACGGATGCCGGGTGCCGTGATACCGGTTACGAAGGAACCGTCTTCCGTCACAAGATCGTAGGTTGTTGCGGTTCCGAAGTCCAGAATCAGAACCGGTCCTCCGTATTTTTCATATGCAGCAACGGAATCCACGATACGGTCCGCACCGAGTTCCTTGGGGTTTTCGATTTTAATCTTAATACCGGTCTTGATGCCCGGTCCCACAATCAGGGGTTTGCAGTTTAAGTAACGTTCAATTGCGGTTGTCAGGGAATGCATGACATTCGGCACAACCGAAGCGATAATCGATCCCTTAATGTCCTTATAATCAATATCGTTCAGGGAAAGAAGTTCGCGGATGGACACGCCGAACTCATCCGAGGTACGGCTTAATTTTGACGTCAGCTTGAACATGACGAGCATCTTCTCACCTTCGTATACACCGAAATTGATATTGGTATTTCCTACATCTACGACTAAAATCATATCTATCCTGCTTTCTTACTCCGTCAAATTGTCCGCTGCCCTACTCTTCTTCCAAAAGCAGCTTGTCCAACGGCTCTTTTAACACAATTGCCCTGTAGTAAAGACTTAAAGCCTCAAAGAGTTCCTGACGGGAATCACGGATCTTCTTCACCAGCATACCCGCGGAAATCTCATCATAATAGATGTCATCCTCTTCGGCATCGGTCTCTAAAAGCAACTCGCCGTCCTCATCAAATCCAATCGTGAAAACACCGCCCACTTCTTCCGTGAAAAGCACGCAGATAATGTGCAGATCATCCTGCAACGAAGGCGGAATTTTCCCGAAATCCGGATTAAAATAGTATTTCTGCTCGTAGGCATTCGCCCCGCAAATGACTGTTTTTTCCATTATTGTTCAAACGCTCCCAGTGTTGCCGCCATCATGGCCTTGATGGTATGCATTCTGTTCTCGGCCTCGTCAAAGACACGGGAATAAGAGGACTCGAAGACCTCGTTGGTTACTTCCAGTTCCATGAGTCCGAACTTCTCGCCGACCGCCTGACCGATTGTCGTGTTGCGGTCATGATAAGAAGGCAGGCAGTGTAAGAAAATCACATCGTCCGCGCCGTTCTTCATCACATCCATGGTCACACGGTAAGGAAGCAGGGCATCGATACGGTTCTGCCATACCTCATCCGGCTCACCCATGGAAACCCAGATATCGGTGTAGATTACATCCGCTCCCTCGGTTCCTTTCTTTACATCTTCCTCGAAAGTCAGTGTTGCACCGCTTTCCTTCGCAAACTTCTCACACTCGGCAATCAGAGCCTGATTGGGGAAGTATGCCTTCGGCGCACATGCCGTAAAATGCATGCCCATTTTTGCGCAAGCTATCATCAGGGAATTGCCCATATTGTACCGTGCATCTCCCATATAAGTCAGTTTTACACCCTTCAGACGGCCCAGCTGCTCACGGATGGTCAGTAAATCCGCCAGCATCTGCGTCGGATGATATTCGTTTGTAAGTCCGTTCCATACGGGAACATCGGAGTATCTTGCAAGCTCCTCCACAATACTCTGGCCGTATCCGCGGTATTCGATTCCGTCATACATACGGCTTAAAACACGGGCGGTATCCGCGATAGACTCTTTCTTTCCGATCTGGCTGCCCGCGGGATCAAGGTAGGTCACATTCATACCAAGGTCATAGCCGGCCACTTCGAAAGAGCATCTGGTACGGGTGGATGTTTTTTCGAAAATCAGAACGATGTTCTTTCCCGCCAAAGCATCTTTGGTGGAAATGCCCTGCTTCTTTTTCTGTTTCAAATCTGCCGCGAGATCCAGCATATACTCGATTTCTTCCGCGCTGAAATCCTTCAGTGTCAGGAAATCTCTGCCCTTTAAACTAACTGCCATCGGTGTGTCCTCCTTTTTGAAAAAAGATAGAAACATCATACCACATTCTCCGCGGACTGTCACGGAATTTTACGGTATGCAAAAATACCCGCACTCATTTCAGTGCGGGTATTTTCTGTAGTTTATAAAGTATCTCTGTAATTAGTAGAAAACGTGATCTCCGATGACAACACCGTCTCTGCTGCCTGCACGTCGGAAGTGACATGCACCGCCTACGTTTGTGGCTCCGCCGAATGCTTCGATGGCCGCCTGTCTGCAGCTTTCGCTGACACCGTTGGCCAGGGCTTTATCCAGCATGCCGTTCGCAGCGGGACCGAACTGGCCAGGCGCGTAGATAACGTCTCTTAAGCTTCCCGGATAACTGCCGCTGCGAATTCGGTTGCAGACAACCGCGCCAACCGCAAGTTTGCCTTCGTAACACTGGTTGCCCGCCTCACACTGAATGAGGGCTGCCAGTAATGTGATATCATCAACATTCGCACTGATGGAAGCATACTTGGTTTTCAGCTTTGCTTTCTCCAATGCCGCCAGACGCTCGCGCTCTTCAATCTCTTCAATGGTTTCGCCTTCGTTAATGGATAAATGAAGGGTCACATAGTCGGAAGATACATAACCGAGCTTGTTCTGGTAAAGAATTGCAATCCAGCCTTCGGTTGCTTCCTTCTCGGGAACGGTCTCTAAATCAATACCGACTTCCAAAAGTCCGATAATCTCCGCATCTGCGCTCGGGCCGCTTCGAACACGCAGTGCCTGGGTGTCGATGGTTGCATAGGTTTTGCAAACCGTCTTCGCATATTCTTCGGCTGCCTCTTCAAAATAGAGGAAATCGTTGCTTACCCATCCTACCAGTTCTCCGGACTGAATCTTGGTCCATCCGTCGCCGCGCTCTAAAATCTCACCGCCGCAGTCTTTATATAAAACTCCTACCTTATCCGCTTCCGTGGAAGGATTGCTCCGGACATTTACGTAATCGGATGTTTTCGCCATCACCATGGTGAACGAAGCTTTCCGCTCCGCCTCCAGCTCGGCCTCTCTTTGCTGTCTTAATTCTTCGAGCTCTTCTTCCGTGGGAAGGTCCGTACGCACATGCGTGGATGCACCGGCACAAAGCTGAAGATCGGAAATCTCCGGATTAATATCTTCCACCAGAATGTCCGAAGCAGCACCGGCGGCCAAAGAATAAACTGCATCTCCTTTTGCTTTCGCGGATATTCCCGAGAAAACCACGCTCACGGTGGATACCGTGATTACAGCGTAGGGAATGATTCGCTTCTGCATAAATTTAAGCATCGTTTTGTCCTTTTCATTTCTCCGTATCCTTATACGGAGGTCAACATAAATTACATTTTTATGTAAATTGTTACATTTTTGTTACAATCGTATACTATCATTTCGAATGGAAAGTGTCAATTTTTCGGCATTATTTCAGCCTTTTGTCGGCGAAAACAAAAAAAGCCATGTAAAATTTAGTTAAAATTTACATAGCTTTTTGCTTCTTTTTTATTCCATGTCACCCGCCCGGCAGGTAACCGTATGGATTTATAACATTTTTGATTTCTCTGCGCACTCGATTACCGCATCCATAACGGTGGCACGGAAGTTTCCTTCCTCAAGTACTCTTACGGCTTCGATTGTGGTTCCCGCAGGAGAGCAGACCATATCCTTCAGTTCTCCGGGATGCTTTCCGGTTTCCATCATGAGCTTTGCACTGCCAAGAACCGCCTGGGCCGCGAACTCATATGCCATCGCCCTGGGCATTCCCTCCGCAACCGCACCGTCGGCCATTGCTTCGATAAACATGAAGACATAGGCGGGAGCGCTTCCGCTGACTCCGACTACCGCATCCATCATACTTTCGGGAACCTGGATTGCCTTGCCGAAGCAGGAAAGCAGAGTGGACGCAATGTCAATCTGCGACTCACCGGTCTTTGCATTGGGGGTAAAAGCGGTGCAGGCCTCTCCGACCAGAGCCGGTGTGTTGGGCATGCAGCGGATGATGCTGTGATCGGCTCCAAGCTGATTCTCGAGATACTCAAGCGTTTTGCCCGCTACAATGGAGATAATGATTACTTTCTTTTTCAGTACCGGTTTTACGTTCTCAAGGGAATACTCCAGATACTGAGGTTTTACCGCAAGAACCAAAACATCGGCCTGTTCCGCCACCATGGCATTCTCCATGCAGGCATTGATGCCGAAATCATTTTTGGCATTCTCTACGGCAGTGATGGAGATATCGGAACCGATAATATCCTTCGGAGAGATATTTCCTTTCTCAATGATTCCGCCGATAATCGCTCTGGCCATGTTTCCGAGGCCGATGAAACCGATTTTCATGTCCTTCTGTGCTTTCTTTGCGGTATTTACCTTTGTACCGGCACCTGCCGCCGTTTTCTTTGCTGCTGCCATTTTAAATCCCCTCCCTGCGTCTCTGGCGATTTGCCTCATACATCAGAATTCCGGCAGCCATGGATGCATTCAGGGATTCTCCCTGCCCCGCCATGGGAATATAAACCTGCTCCGATGCCTTGGATATCGTCTCTTTTGTTAAACCGTTTCCTTCATTTCCGATTACAAATGCCGTATCTTCAAGATAGCTGCAACCGTCATACTCTCTCGCCCGATCCGAAAGCGTTGCCGCATAAACCCGAATGCCCCGGTCCTTTAATAATCCGATTGTCGCAGACAACCCATCCGTATAAAGAAACGGAACCCTGTAGATTGCTCCCATTGTGGAACGGATTACCTTTGGATTATAAATATCCACGCAGTCATTACCCAGAATGATTGCGCCAACTCCCGCTGCCTCGGCTGTTCTTAAGATGGTTCCCAGATTCCCGGGATCCTGCAGATTCTCCAGGATAACAAAAAGCTTTCTGTCTCCTGTCAAAAGCTCCTCAAGGGAATACTTTTTTTCGGAAACGATGCTTATGATTCCCTGAGGCGTCACGGTTTCGGCCATTCGCCCGAATGCCGGATTCGAAACGATTTCAAATCCCAGCCGGTCCAGTTTATTCAGACAGGCTTTGTAATTCTTCGGAATATCCGCCGACGAGTGCAAAAGTGTGTGAAGATGCTCGGATACATAGACGCTTCGAATCTCCTCTTCGGGTGCTTCAAGAAACATCTTAATGCCCTCTGCAACAAAACAGCCTTCTTTTTTTCGTACCTTCGCTTTTGCCGCAAGCTCGCGGACATATTTTACTTTTTCGTTACCGGGTGATGTAATCATAAGGCTTTAAATCGTCTTACTTACCATATACTGATATTCGGGAATCTGTTTCGTCATGTTCAGGGCTTCCTCAATATCGTAATCCGTGAACTCGCCGTGACGGTATGCCACAACCCTGTTCGATTTTCCTTCGCAGAGGATGTCTGCCGCATAAGCACCCATGATGGATGCATAATAACGGTCTTTACAGGTCGGCGAGCCGCCGCGCTGCATATAACCGAGAATCGTTGCTCTGGTCTCGATGCCGGTTGCCGCCTCGATTCTTCTTGCCATGGAAGTCGAATGACCGATTCCCTCCGCATTGATGATGATATGGTGTTTTTTACCTTTTTTACGGTTCTGAATAATATTGTTGATAATATTCTGCTCGTTATAGTCGTATGTTTCGGGAAGTAAAATATCCTCGGCGCCGTTTGCGATACCGCACCACAATGCGATGTAGCCGGCATTACGACCCATAACCTCGATGATGGAGCATCTTTCGTGGGAAGATGAAGTATCTCTTACCTTGTCAATGGCCTGCATGGCAGTGTTAACCGCCGTATCGAAACCAATGGTGTAATCGGTGCAGGCAATATCCAGATCGATTGTGCCCGGGATACCGATGGTATTAATTCCATGACGTGCAAGCGCCTGTGCACCTCTGTAGGAGCCGTCGCCTCCGATGACAACGATTCCGTCGATGCCGTGTTTTCTGCAGATTTCCGCAGCCTGTGCCTGAACTTCGGGTTCCTTGAATTCCAGACATCTTGCGGTTCCTAAAATGGTTCCGCCGCGCTGGATGGTGTCGGATACATCTTTCCGGCCCATGTCGATAATCTCTTCGGCCAGAAGTCCCGCATATCCTCTTTTGATTCCTTTTGCCGCTACGCCGTTTGCAAGCGCTTTTCTTACGACCGCACGAATGGCGGCATTCATACCCGGAGCGTCACCGCCGCTCGTCAGTACTCCGATTGTTTTAATCTGATCTGCCATATTACTCCTTCATTTGCAGAATATCTGCATACCGGTTTTAAAAAAATCACATCTATTATGCTATAATCGCACGTAATATTCAAGACTTACGGGTCCTACCACGTAATTTTTACGCGACCTTCGCCGAGAATTTCCTCTACCGAGTTCTTAAGTTCCTCTCCCGCCAGAACGTTTCTCGAAGGCGGAAGCTCCTTTAACATCTTCTCTTCCTCCAGATAAATCTTTACGGTATCCTTTCCGTCGGAAACATCAAGCAGATCACGGACCGCAGGCTCCTTTTCATTATATTCGGCGCGGTTTTTGTACTTAATCCAGAAACACTTTGTCGCATCCTTAAATGCCGTGATGTTCTCCGCGATAACCTTGGAGTCCTTGTTTTCTTCGCAGGAAACGCGGCCGGTGACGAAGATTTTCTCATCTTCGTTTAAAATCGCATTGTAACGCTCGAACTGCTTGGAGAAAACGATGATTTCCACGGTGCCGACCAGATCTTCGAGTGTCAGGAAAGCCATGGCCTTGTCGTTTTTCGTGAATTTGACGGTCTTTTCCGCGATGATACCGCCCACGGTAACCTTCTCGTCATCCTGGGCAACGGACTTACCGGTATCGTCGTCCAGATAAAAGTCGGAGCTTACGTTGGTGATTTTCTTGCGCCAGAGCTCTTCGTAATTCTCCATGGGGTGGCCGCTGACGTAAATGCCGAGCACTTCTTTTTCCATGGAAAGCCTGGTTTCCTTATCAAACTCGCCGACATCGGGAAGTTTCACTTCAAATGCTTTCTGTTCCGCTTCTCCCATGTCGAAAATCGATATCTGACCGCTTACGTTGCCTTTTTTGTTCTTCGCCGCACGGTCCATAAGCAGCGGATACATCTGCATAAACTGCTTTCTGGTTCCGCCGAGAGCATCGAAACATCCCGCCTTGATAAAATTCTCAACCGCGCGTTTGTTGACTGCTCCGTCCGTACTCATACGTTCCGCAAAATTCTGCAGGGAGGTAAACGGACCGTTTTGTTCTCTCTCCGCCACAATGGCATCGATGATGGGACGGCCGACGTTCTTGATGGCATTTAAGGAATAACGGATGGCATCGTTCGATACCGTGAAATCCGCCTCGCCCTCATTGATATCCGGCGAAATCAGCCGAATGCCCATGTTGCGGCAGGTCATGATGTAGCCCGAAACCTTGCCCGGGTTGTCAATGACGGAGGAAATCAGTGCCGCCATATATTCCAGCGGATAGTAATATTTTAAATATGCCGTCTGATATGCAACCACCGCATATGCCGCCGCATGCGACTTGTTGAATGCATACTTGGCAAAATCAATCATCTGATTGTATATCTCATTGCCCACTTCCTGGGTGATGCCGTTCCCCACACAGCCGGGGATGCCGAGGTCACGGTTGCCGAGCACGAAGTTGACACGTTCCTGCTCCATGACATAGGTCTTTTTCTTAGACATGGCGCGTCGCACCTCATCGGATCTTCCGAGGGTAAAACCACCCAGATCCCGCACTATCTGCATAACCTGTTCCTGGTAAACGATACAGCCGTAAGTCGGGGACAGAATGTGTTCCAGCTGCGGGCATAAGTATTTTACCTTGTCCGGGGCATTCTTGCCGCGGATGTACTGCGGAATAAAATCCATGGGACCCGGACGATAAAGGGAAATTCCCGCAATTACATCCTCGAGACTCTTCGGTTTTAATTCCTTCATGAAACTCTTCATTCCGGCGGACTCGAGCTGGAAAACTCCTTCCGTCTGACCGGTGCCGATGTAGGCAAAGACTTTGGGATCATTATAATCAATCTCGTCGCAGGTAAAGGTTCTGCCGAGACGCTTGGAGATACTCTTTTCGGTATTCTGGATAACGGTCAGGTTTCGAAGGCCCAGAAAGTCCATTTTCAAAAGGCCCAGTTCCTCGAGTGTCGTCATCGTGTACTGCGTCGTGACGGCACCGTCGCCGCCTAAGTTTAAGGGAACGAATTCCTCAACCGGTTTCGGAGAAATCAAAACGCCCGCCGCATGCATGCCGGTGTGTCTCGGCAAACCTTCCAGACGTCTTGCCATATCGATCAGATACTTGATTTCCGCACTGCTTTCATAGGATTCGCGCAGGGCCGGATTCATTCCAAGCGCTTTTTCGAGCGTCATG
>DLBG01000108.1 GCA_002494135.1 Lachnospiraceae bacterium UBA7027 | reverse complement strand
CTAGTGTTTGTGTTTTTTTATGCCTTAAACCGGCAAAGATATAAATGGAGTCACTAAAATGGCAAAGAAAACAAATGAAGCAGAACAATATAATTCCTCGTCGATTACCGTCTTAGAAGGTCTGGAGCCTGTCAGAGAGCGTCCCGGAATGTACATCGGATCGCTTTCCACAAAGGGTTTGAACCACCTGATTTATGAAATCATGGACAACTCCGTGGACGAGCATATGGCAGGATACTGCACCAAAATCTCCGTAATCCTCGATAAGGACGGTTCCGCAACCGTTACGGACAACGGCCGCGGTATTCCCGTGGATATGCACGAAAAAGGCGTTTCCGCAGAGCGTATCGTATTAACGACCCTTCACGCCGGCGGTAAATTCGACAATACGATTTATAAAAATTCCGGTGGTCTGCACGGTGTCGGATCCTCCGTCGTCAATGCACTTTCAAAGTATATGAAAGTGCAGGTTAAACGTGACGGATGCATCTACGAAGATACCTATGAATGCGGCAAACCGACCACGGAACTGATTGACGGCCTTTTGCCGGTGGTCGGAAAAACCAATAAAACCGGTACATCGATTACGTTCATTCCGGATGATACGATTTTCGAAAAGACATATTTTAAATCCGAAGACATTAAGCTTCGTCTGCACGAAACGGCTTATTTGAATCCCGAGCTTACGATTCATTTCGAGGACAGACGTCTCGAAAGCCCCGAAATCATTGATTTTCATGAGCCGGACGGACTGGTCGGATTCGTAAAGGACATCAACAAAGGCCGCGATACTCTGCATGAAGTTGTGTATTTTAAGGGCAGTTGCGATGATATCATCGTGGAGTGCGCATTCCAGTATATCAATGAATTCCACGAGGACGTGTGGGGATTCTGCAACAATATTTACAATGCCGAGGGCGGTACGCACATTACAGGTTTTAAAACCACGTTCACCAGCATTATCAATAACTATGCAAAAGAGCTGAAAATCTTAAAAGACAAAGATGCAAACTTTACCGGTCCGGAAGTTCGTACCGGTATGGTGGCGGTCATTTCCATCAAGCATCCGACTCCGCGATTCGAAGGTCAGACCAAAACCAAGCTCGACAACCCTGACGCCGCAAAGGCCGTATCCAAAGTAACCGGTGACGAACTGGTGCTTTATTTCGACCGTAATTTAGAAGATTTAAAGGCTGTCATTTCCTGTGCCGAGAAGGCAGCAAAGATTCGTAAAGCGGAAGAGAAGGCCAAGACAAATATGCTGACCAAGCAGAAGTTTTCCTTTGATTCCAACGGAAAGCTTGCAAACTGCGAATCCAAAGATGCCGAGAAATGTGAGATTTTCATTGTCGAAGGTGATTCCGCGGGAGGCAGCGCAAAA
Organism: Lachnospiraceae bacterium UBA7027; assembly: GCA_002494135.1. Classification (GTDB taxonomy): domain Bacteria; phylum Bacillota; class Clostridia; order Lachnospirales; family Lachnospiraceae; genus UBA3766. The sequence goes on along the minus strand of DLBG01000108.1, from coordinate 16,891 downwards.
ACCGCAAGAGACCGCAAATATCAGGCAATTCTGCCGATTCGCGGTAAGATTTTAAACGTGGAAAAAGCATCCATCGACAAAGTCCTTGCCAATGCGGAAATCAAAACGATGATCAATGCGTTCGGCTGCGGTTTCAGCGAAGGTTACGGCAACGATTTTGACATTGCGAAGCTTCGATACAATAAAATCATTATCATGGCCGATGCCGATGTCGACGGAGCGCATATCTGTACATTGCTTTTAACATTGTTCTACCGTTTCATGCCGGAACTGATCCAGGAAGGTCACGTGTATATCGCGATGCCGCCTCTTTACAAGGCCATTCCGAACAAGGGAGAAGAAGAGTACCTCTATGACGATTATGCCCTTGCACAGTATCGTAAAAAGCACAAAGGGCCCTTCACCCTGCAGCGATACAAAGGTTTAGGAGAAATGGATCCGGAACAGCTTTGGGAAACCACCCTTTGCCCCGACAAGCGGAACTTAAAACTGGTGGAAATCGAAGATGCTTCGCAGGCAAGCCATATCACCGAACTCCTTATGGGAACCGAGGTTCCTCCCCGTAAGGAATTCATTCATTCCCATGCACAGGATGCGTTATTAGATATCTAAAATACCGAACCGATTTTGGAGAATTATCATGCCCGAAAACATTATTAAAACAGAATACTCCGAGGTAATGCAGAAGTCTTACATCGACTATGCCATGAGCGTTATCATCGCCCGTGCGCTGCCGGATGTCAGGGACGGATTAAAGCCGGTTCAGAGACGAACACTCTATGATATGCATGAGCTCGGAATTTCCTATAACAAACCTTACCGTAAATCCGCGCGTATCGTCGGCGATACCATGGGTAAATACCATCCGCACGGCGATTCTTCCATCTACGACGCGCTTGTTGTAATGGCGCAGGATTTCAAAAAGGGCATGGCGCTCGTGGACGGTCACGGAAACTTCGGAAATATCGAAGGAGATACCGCCGCAGCCATGCGTTATACCGAGGCCCGTCTTCAGAAAGTAACGCAGGATGCGATTTTAGCCGATCTTGACAAAGACGTGATTGATTTTGTTCCGAACTTTGACGAAACCGAGAAAGAGCCGAGTGTCCTTCCGTGCCGCATTCCGAACCTTTTAATTAACGGCTCCGAAGGCATTGCGGTCGGTATGGTAACCTCGATTCCGCCTCACAATATCTCTGAAGTCATCGATGCAACCAAAGCCTATATCGAGAATCCCGAAATCACGACAAAGCAGCTGATGCGCTATGTAAAAGGCCCCGATTTTCCGACCGGAGGTATTGTCATCAATAAGGATGAACTTCTTGAAATTTACGAGACCGGTACGGGTAAAATCAAAGTCCGCGGCAAAGTCGACATCGAAAAGGGCAAAAACGGCCACATAAACGTTGTTATTTCCGAGATTCCCTATCCGATGATCGGTGCCAACATTTCAAAGTTTTTATCCGACATTGCAGAGCTTTATGAAAGCAAGAAGTGCACGGATATTGTCGATATTTCCAACCAGTCCTCGAAGGAAGGCATCCGTATCGTCATTGAGTTAAAGAAAGATACCGATACGGACAACTTCGTCAACATGCTGTATAAGAAAACCCGTCTGGAAGATACCTTCGGTGTCAACATGCTTGCCATCGCGGACGGAAGGCCCGAAACCCTCGGTTTAAAGGATATTTTAAAGCACTGTGCCGCATTTTATTATGAGGTGAACCGCCGCAAATACACGAATCTTCTGGAAAAAGAGCAGGAGCGTAAGGAAATTCAGGAAGGCCTGATCCGTGCCTGCAACGTCATCGACTTAATCATCGAAATTCTGCGCGGATCCAAAGACCGTGCCATGGCAAAAAGATGTCTGGTGGAAGGAATTACGGACGGCATCCGTTTTAAATCCAAGGAATCCGAAATCATGGCGGCAATGCTTCGTTTCACCGAAAAACAGGCCAATGCGATTCTGGAAATGCGTTTGTATAAATTAATCGGTCTTGAATTGGATGCGTTAATCAAAGATCACGAGGAAACCATGGCGAATATTTTCCGCTATGAAGACATCCTCGAACGTCACGACTCCATGACGCAGGTGATTTTAAACGATTTGGAGCAGTTTAAGAGCGAATTCGGACGCAAACGCCGTACCGTCATTGAGAACGGTCAGGAAGCCGTTTACGAGGAGAAGAAGGCCGAAGAAATCGACGTTACCGTTTTAATGGACCGTTTCGGATACATCAAGTGCGTGGACGATGCGACCTATGCAAGAAACAAAGAGAGTCTCGACGAGGAGAACAAATTCATCGTTTCCTGCAAGAGTTCCGGCAAAGTCTGTCTCTTTACGGATACCGGAGTGCTGCATACCGTCAAGGTTTCCGACATTCCGTTCGGAAAGGCGAAAGACAAAGGAACGCCGGTTGACAACGTTTCAACCTATTCATCCAGGACGGAGCGGATTTTAAACCTCTTCCCGCAATCCGATTTGAACCTCTACCGCATGTCGTTTGTTACGAAACAGGCTATGTGTAAAATCGTCGACGGCGGAGAATTCGATGTCAGCCGCCGTGAGGTTGCCGCAACCAAATTAAATGACGGTGACGAACTTGTAAGCGTGGAAGTACTCAGGGATACGGTACGAATGGTTCTTGTCACGAACGAAGGCTTCTACATCCGCTTCCCGATGGAAGAAATACCGATGCAGAAGAAGGCCGCAGCGGGCGTGAAATGTATGAAATTGTCGGATAACGACTACATTGCAGGCGTCTTCGGCGAAACCGCGGAAGGCAGCAAAACGTTTGAATTTAAAGATAAAACCATTGAATTTGCCCGCATCAAGGAATCCAAACGAGGCGGCAAAGGAACGAAATTAAGACTATGAGAGTCATTGCAGGAAGCGCGAGGAGCATCCCGTTAATTGCTCCGAAAGGCGATAAAACCAGACCCACCGTTGACAAACATAAAGAGACATTGTTTAATTGTTTAACAAACAGACTTTATGACTGTGTTTTTGTGGATTTATTCGCAGGAAGCGGTGCCATCGGCATCGAGGCGTTAAGCCGCGGTGCAAAGAAGGCGTATTTTGTCGAGAACAACAAAGAAGCTTTGTCCTGCATCCGCACAAATCTCGCCAAAACAAAGTTACAAGAGTGCGCCACGCTTCTTTCCTGTGACGTTTTAAAGGCGTTAAAGGCCGATATCAGGGAAAAAGCCGACATTATTTTCATGGATCCGCCGTTTGCGCTGCACGCAAAGGATGACGTTTTAAAGCTGATTAAGGAATATGATCTGCTAGGAGAAGACGGAATCGTCGTTGTGGAGTGCGAGTCGGCCGAAGATTTTACAAAAATAGGTGAAAGCGGCTTTGTTATTGTAAAAGAGAAGAACTACAAAACCTGTCGCCATGTGTTCCTAAGAAGGGAGGAAGAATGAGTACAGCGATTTATCCGGGCAGTTTTGATCCCGTGACATACGGACATATCGATATCATCACGCGGGCAAGCGGAATGTTTGACCATATTATCGTCAGCGTGCTGAATAATCCTTCAAAATCTCCCTTGTTTACTGTAGAAGAACGTGTTACAATGCTAAAGGAGTGTACTGCGCACTTAAAGAATGTTGAAATTGATTCTTTTTCAGGGCTTTTGGTCGATTATGCCAGGGAAAAGAATTGTCATATTGCCATCAGAGGCCTTCGGGCTATGACGGACTTTGATTATGAATTACATTTCGCGCAGACCAATTTTACGATTTCAAAAGGCGATTTGGAAACCGTCTTTCTGACAACCGATCTGGCGTATTCCTTCCTTTCGTCCACGACGGTCAGAGAGATTGCAAGTTTCCACGGCGACGTTTCGGAGCTGGTTCCGAAATACGTATGCAAATGCCTGTATAAGAAATTCGGTTATGAGAACTGATGAAATTTAAGATAGATTATAGTTTGAATCAGTCAGTAAAAGGAGAAACGAAAAATGCAGAGCAAAATCGAACAAACCATCAAGGACATTGAGGATTATATTGATGGATGCAAAGGGAATGTATTTAACCCGAACAAAATCACCATCGACAAGCAGGAGATGGATGAATTAATCGAGGAGTTAAAGGTTAACACCCCGGAAGAGATTAAAGCACTTCGTAAAATTGTTTCCAACAAAGACGCGATTATTAACGACGCAAAGAAAAAAGCACAGGCATTGATTGATGATGCAGCTGCAAGAACCAATCAGATGGTTTCCGAAAGCGAAATTATGCAGCAGGCATATGCACAGTCCGAAGAAGTCATTCGTGCTGCAAGCGAGCAGGCTCAGGCAATTCTTGACAATGCTACCGCTGAAGCAAACGCAATCAAGGAAGGCGCAATCGCCTATACCGATGATATGATGGCAAACGTTGAGAACATCCTCGCTCAGGCAATGGATTCCAATGCAAAGAAATACGAGGAACAGCAGAAAGCACTGGAGCAGTATTACAACGTACTGAAATCCAACCGTGCTGAGCTTTATCCCGAAAAAGGTTCCGCTCCCGAAACCGTATCCGATTCCACCATGGTAGTTCCTTCTTCCACCGGTGAACTGAATCTGGATATGATCTAATGCAATAAACTTTGTCAGATTGTAAAATATAACCGGTTTCGAAAGAAACCGGTTTTTTACTGAGATTATGAAAAACCGTCAGAAAAAAACTGCATACAGAATCATCGGCATATTTCTGATTATGATGTCTTTATTCCCGATTGTCTGTTTTCTTCCGCTCAAAACCGAGGCGGCGCGCAAATACGTGATTGCGATTGATCCCGGCCACGGCGGAAAAAGCGAAGGAGCGGTCTTCTTCGGAATCAAGGAAAAAGACATCGATTTTACCGTATCACAGGCACTGGCCGAAAAACTCTCCGAATTTGAAAATGTGGAAGTTGTTTTAACCAGAAACGGCGATGTCGATCAGACCTACGAAGAACGCGTCAAAGCGGCTGTTGATAAGAAAGCGGATTTTTTGATCAGCGTTCATTTTAACGGCACGGAGAATCATAAATCTACCGGAAGCGAAATCTATGTTTCCAAGGATGCCAACCTGTACAGACAGGTTATGCCCTGTGCGGAAGCGATTAAAGAATCGCTTGAGGAACTCGGAGTTCATTCAAACGGCGTTTTTACCAGAATCGGTGAAGAAGGTCAGGATTACTACGGAATCATCCGTCACAGTACTCTGTATAAAATGCCCTCCATGATTGTGGAACACTGCTGCATGGACCGTGAGGAATACAGATATCTGTTCTCGGATGAGGAATCCTTAAAATTAATCGGAGAGCGCGACGCCATTGCGATTGCCCGCGCCTTAAAGTTAAAATCGGAAGAATATGATTTTACAAAAGAGCCCGATGTAAAATACGAGGCCCCTTCCGTTTTGGAACACGATTTTTCCACGCCCGACAGTGCCGAAATCAGTCTGGAAAGTTTTGTTCAGACATCAAATACTACCTGCGTCGCAACCATTTGCGTACGTGCAAACGATCCGAAAGGAACGCTTGCCGGTTATAAAGTTTCCGAAGACTGCGGCAAAACCTATACGAAAGAGTATCCCTTTGAATACGGCGGAGTGGGGCGTTTTAATGTGATTCTGGACACATCGAATCCGAAAACGATTTCCGCTTTGGTTTTCAACGAAGAAAAGCGCTGTATCACCAGCAATTTCCTCGATCCGTTACTTGAAATCGAACTGGATCCCGACTATTTCCATAATTTCCAGAAGGATTTCGAAGATTCTTCCGCACCTGACGGAGAAAACGAAACCGGACCGGTCAACGTATTCGACCACGATCCCGAATTCGATGCCTTAAAATCCATCGTTATCGTGTTCGGCGCCCTGATGGGATGCGTGCTTTGTGTTCTTTTGTATCTGATGTCGAAGAAGGAAAACGCGGGGAATCAGGATGAGACTTGATAAATATCTGGCCCACGCAGGAATCGGCACGAGAAGCGAAGTGAAGGGCATTTTAAAAAAAGGATCCGTCACCGTAAACGGCAGTATTGTCAAAGATCCTGCGTTTGATGTAAAAGAAAACACGGACGAAGTCATCTGCTTTGGGAAAAGTCTTTTTGTTGGCGGCAAAATCTATTATGCACTGAATAAGCCCGCAGGATACGTCTGCAGTACGGTGGATGAAGATGGAGAATCCGTATATAACCTCCTTCCCGAAGATATCCGAAAGAAAGTTTCTTCGGTAGGAAGACTGGATAAAGACACCACGGGACTTTTGATTTTTACAGACGACGGGGAGTGGGCGCACAAAATGCTTGCCCCGAAATCGCATGTCGAGAAAACCTATGAGGTTGTCTGCGAAAAGCCGATTACGGATGACGATATCCGGAAACTTGAAGAAGGCATTTCGCTCGGAAACGGAGAAACGGCACTTCCGGCCGTCGTAAAACGCACCGGAAACACAAGCGAAAAATCTGAAGGGGCGAAATCCGTTGCATCGGAATCCGACGACGGAGAATCCGAAAACTCCATATTGCTTACCATCCGTGAGGGAAAATATCACCAGATCAAAAGAATGCTTCGTTCCACGGCCAACAAAGTCGTATCGTTACGAAGAATTTCTTTCGGCAGTATAACACTTGAAAACCTTCATTTAGAAGAAGGAGAAGGCAGGGAAATCGATGTTGTTTAGTAAGAAAAAAGGAACTTATCCGTATTTAAGGAAAGCGCCGGTCTATCAGGGGCTTCTGACTTTGGTTTTACTGATTCTTCCGGTCGGACTGTTCTTCATCGGATATTCGATTACAAAAGATTTTAAGAATCTGTTTACGGTAATCGCCGTGGTAGGCATGCTTCCCGCGGCAAAATCCATTGTTTCTTTTATTGTTTTCCTGCGCGCCGAGAAGTATTCGATTCCTTCGAAACTGCACGATGAAATTGCAGGATACGAAGGAAAGGGCGCCTATATCGGCTACGATTATTATCTGACCAGCTACTCGGTCAATTATCCGCTTTGTACCGCCGCAGTCGGAAAGCGTTGTCTGATAGCACTTTGTACCGAGGCAAAAACCAAAACCGTCGACTGCGAAAACCACATCAAAGAATACTTAACCAAAAACGACATCAAAGACATCACCGTCAAAGTATTCGACAAAGAAGAGCGTTTTCTGGACCGCTTAAAGGAACTTGCGGCATCCTGTGACGAACTGTCCGAGGATGAAGCACGCGCATTCGCGCTTCTTTCGTCGCTCTCGATTTAAAAGCAATTCCGTAAAGACTATGAAAGAATGGATCGTAGATCAAAAACAGGCAGGCGGGCGGATTGATAAGTTCTTAAAGGCCCGCTTAAAAGAAGCTCCGGACTCCTTTTTTTATAAAATGGCCCGTAAGAAAAATCTCACCTTAAACGGACAGAAGTGCAAAGGAAACGAGATTTTAAAAGAAGGAGACGAAATCAGGCTTTATGTATCCGATGCTACCATCGCCTTATTTGAAGGCAGTGCCGGGAAGGATACAGATGAATATTTCTCCGCATACAAAAACCTTGCGGGAGTCCGTGTTTTGAAGGAAACCGATGATCTTGTCTTTTTATACAAGCCGTCCGGAATCCTTTCGCAGAAAGCGAAGGAAAGCGACGAAAGCCTGAACGAATGGCTTGTCGGCTATCTGCTTCAGAATTGTAAAATAACAAAAGAAGAGTTAAAAACCTTTGTACCGTCCGTATTAAACCGCCTTGACCGGAATACTTCCGGCATCGTAATCGGCGGAAAAACGCTTCGCGGAAGCCGTTTCGGATCAAAGCTTTTAAAAGACGGAATCGTCCGGAAATTTTATTACTGCATTACCGATGCGGATGATTTCGGCAAAATCAAGACAAGCCAAAGAACGGACGAAACCGGGCGAATATTGCTTTGCGGATATTTATTGAAAGACGAGACTCTTAATAAGGTAAAAATCTACAGAACAGAGGATGCAGTTCCGGAATCAAAGAGTAAAGAAGCCAAAGCGGTTTCTATTTCCGTAAAAGAGTTATCACGAAAAGAAAAATACAGCCTTTTGGAAGTCGAACTTCATTCCGGAAAAAGCCATCAGATCCGCGCCCTGCTTTCCGAATACAAAGCTCCGATATCGGGAGATCTCAAATACGGAAAAGAAGGCTTAAATAACGATAGAAGAATGCCGTCCGACAGCCCGGATTCTTTCGGGCAGCTTTTATGTGCATCGCGCGTCGAAATTCCGAAAGAAGCCGCATTTAGCGAGCCCTGGATGGAGGAATACAAAGGAATATCGATAGAATATATCCCGGATTTTGCCAAAGATTATATTTCTTGACAAAGAGATAACCCTCCGATATAATTTACTACGTTACCATATTAGCATGCTATCACTTTAATTCGTTAAAGTAAAACGACAGGATATGATTTTACAACAAAAACAACAGGAGACACCATGATTTCATTATTACACACACCGGACGGAGTCAGGGATTTATACGGAGAAGAATTAAACCAGAAAATCTCCATATCCTCATTGATTCTGAACACCATTTCCCGATACGGATATGAGCGGATCGACACGCCGGCTTTCGAGTATTTTGACGTATTTTCCAAGGACATCGGAACGATTCCTTCCAAGGATTTATATAAATTCTTTGACAAGGAAGGCAATACGCTGGTTTTAAGACCGGATTTTACCCCGAGTGTGGCAAGATGTGCGGCCAAGTATTTTTCGGACAGCGACCTTCCCCTGCGTTTCAGCTATACCGGCAATACGTTCATCAACACAAATGAACTGCAGGGCAAATTAAAAGAAACCACACAAATCGGCTTCGAATTAATCAACGACTCGTCCATTTATGCGGATGCCGAAGCCTTAAGCATCGTCATTGAAAGTCTCTTAAAAGTCGGAATCACCGAATTTCAGGTAAGCATCGGCGAAAGCAATTATTTTAAAGGGCTCTGTGAGGAAGCAAATCTTGATGAAGAAACGGAAATGACGCTGCGGGATTTTATCACCTCCAAGAATTACTATGCGGCAAGGGAATTTTTGAAAAAATCCAATATCGACGCGGCTTTCTTAGACCGCCTCGAAGCGATTTCCAAGGTCTTTTTACCGGAAGAGGAAATGATCAACCTTGCAAAAGACGCAACGAATGAGCGATCCAAAAATGCAATCGAGCGCTTAATCGCCATCAAAAATCTTCTTGCGAAAAAGGGATACGACCGTTACATTTCCTTCGATTTAACGATGCTTTCGAAATATCATTATTATACCGGAATCATTTTCACCGCATATACCTACGGCATCGGAAATGCCATCGCAAAAGGCGGAAGATATGATAACCTGATTGAAAAATTCGGCAAGCAGGCACCTTCCGTAGGCTGTGTATTCATGATCGATGAAATCCAGACAGCCGTCAGAAGACAGGGCATTGAAATCAGGGATTCCAAAACCGAAAAAACCGTCATTATTTATACGGCAGAGAATTACGAAAAAGCGGTCGAAGAAGCAGACGCGCGAAGAAACAAAGGAGAAAATGCGGAACTGGTTTTTGCCCACGAAGAGAATCTTGACGCATTTTCGGGAAAAGAAAAAGAACTCGGCAATCTTGTGATTGTCTTAAAATAAGGAGCAGTTATGGACGCAAATACCGAGAATCAAAAATATTTAGTTTTTGCCCTCTGCAAGGGCCGTCTTGCTTTCAAAACACTGGAATTGCTGGAAAGCATCGGAATCACCTGCGAGGAAATGAAAGATAAGGATACCAGAAAACTCGTTTTCGTAAACGAAGAACATAAACTGAAATTCTTCCTGGCAAAAGGACCCGATGTCCCGACCTATGTGGAAGCCGGCGCGGCCGATATCGGCGTGGTCGGAAGCGACATCATTTTGGAAGAAAACAGAAGAGTATACGAAGTTTTGGATTTGGGATACGGCAAATGCAGAATGTGCGTCTGTGGACCGAAGAGCGCCGAAGAGCTTTTAAAGCACCGTGAACGGATCCGCGTGGCTACCAAATATCCCGCCATTGCAAAGGATTATTTCTTTAATCAGAAAAATCAGACCGTTGACATCATCAAATTAAACGGTTCCGTCGAACTCGGTCCCATCGTAGGATTGTCCGACGTCATCGTTGATATCGTGGAAACCGGCGGAACGCTTCGCGAGAACGGACTCGACGTTTTGGAAGAAATCTGCCCCTTATCCGCAAGAGTCATCGTAAATCAGGTCAGCATGAAGATGCAAAATGAAAGAATTTACGATATAATAAAAAAGCTACAGGAGAGCTTGGCGAATGAATAAACTGATTTTAAACGAAGAAAACGAAAAAGATGTATTGGACGAATTGCTGAAAAGAAGTCCGAATCACTACGGACAGTTCGAGCAGATCGTTTCCAACATCGTAAATGACGTAAAAGACCGTAAAGATGCTGCCATTTTTGAATATACCTTAAAATTCGACAAATTCGAATTAAACAAAAGCAACATCCGCGTAACGAAAGAAGAAATCGAGGAAGCTTACGCATCCCTTGATCCGGAGTACATCAAAGTAATGGAAGAGGCCTTTGAAAACATCAAAGCTTTCCACGAAATGCAGGTACGCAATTCTTTCTTTAAAACGTACCCGTCCGGAAGTATTTTGGGACAGCGCATTACACCGATTGAAACCGTCGGCGTATATGTTCCCGGAGGTAAGGCGGCTTATCCTTCCTCCACCTTAATGAACATTGTTCCCGCGCTTGTTGCCGGCTGCCCGCGCATAATTATGTGCACGCCTCCGAATGCGGAAGGAAAAGTAAATGCAGGTACTCTGGCTGCCGCAAAGATTACAGGTGTCAGTGAAATCTACAAAGTCGGCGGAGCCCAGGCCGTTGCCGCCATGGCTTTCGGTACCGAATCCGTTCCCAAAACGGATAAAATCGTCGGCCCGGGAAATATCTTTGTAGCGCTCGCAAAAAAGAACGTATACGGATATGTTTCCATCGATTCCGTCGCAGGTCCTTCCGAAATCTGCGTTCTGGCCGATAAAAGCGCCAACCCGAAATTCATTGCGGTTGACTTAATGAGCCAGGCGGAACATGATGAAATGGCTTCGGCGATTTTAGTCACCGACAGTGAAGAGCTGGCCAACGAAGTCATTGTCGAAGTGGAGATGCGTCTTCCTTTCGCCAAGAGAAAAGAGATTCTGGAAAAATCCATGAATAAATACGGTTTTGTCTTAATTGCAAAGAACATGGACGAGGCCGTACGCGTGGTAAACAACATCGCATCCGAACATTTGGAGATTTTAACCGTCAATCCGTACGAAACCATGACGAAGGTTAAAAACGCAGGTGCGATTTTCCTCGGAGAATATTCTTCCGAGCCTCTCGGAGACTATTTCGCGGGCCCGAACCACGTACTTCCGACCAACGGAACGGCCAAATTCTTCTCGCCGCTTTCGGTCGATGATTTTATCAAGAAATCATCGGTAATCAACTTCTCCTATGAAGGATTGAAGGCCGTAGCGGAAAAAATCGAACGTTTCGCCGAAGAAGAGGGACTTGAAGCACATGCCAATTCCATCCGCGAACGATTCAAATAAAGTAAGAACCGTAAAGAGGGGTGTCAAATGAAAAACGACAGAAAAACGTCAAATAAAGCCGCAGCCGCAAAACCTGCGGAAAACAATGCCGCAAAGCCTGTGGAAAATAAGGAATCCGGGCCCATGGAAAAAGCGGCAGAAAAAACGGAGGCAAAAACCGAAGTGAAGAACGAAATCATTCTGGCGCGTAAAACAAAAGAGACCGACATTCAGTTAGGCCTTCGCATCAAAGGTGACGGCAAAGCCGACATCAATTCCGGTATCGGATTCTTCGATCACATGCTCGAAGGCTTCGCAAAGCACGGCAATTTTGATTTAAAAATCATTTGCAAAGGCGATTTAAATGTCGATTCGCATCACACGGTGGAAGATATCGGTATCGTTCTCGGGCAGGCGATCAAACAGGGTGCTGCCGACAAGGCCGGAATAAACCGTTATTCGACCTTCATTCAGCCCATGGACGATGCTCTGGTTTTGGTCAGCGTGGACCTTTGCGGACGCACCTATTTAGGATTCGATTATGTTTTCCCCGTTGAAAGAGTCGGATACCTCGAAACCGAAACCGTAAAGGAATTTTTCCGTGCCGTAGCCGACAATGCGGGTATGAATATCCACGTCAAAGTATTAAGCGGTGAGAATACGCATCACATCATCGAAGCGATGTTTAAAGCATTCGCAAACGCATTAAGCGATGCGCTTTCCGACAGCGGACGCAGCGGAATCAAGTCTACCAAGGGAGTTTTATAAAATGAAAAAATCTTTAATCATTCAGTTATTCATAGAAAACGGAAAGGTATACCGTGACGAGGCATATACGGACAATATCGACGAGATTTTAACCGAGATTGTCAGATTTTACGGTGATATCAACGCGGATGCCTATTTCGTATCGATCAAAGCCGAAGGAGATGCCGGTAAAGATGCTTCCATCAAGGCTTTGAAGGAAATCACCAAAGAAAGCGAGATTCCGGTTTACGCATCCTTCCCGATTGAAAGAGAGGAAGATGTCAAGAAGCTGATTTATGCCGATGCCAAGAAGGTCGTTTTAAACTTAAGCAAGCAGTCAAACTGGGACATGCTGGAAGATGTTTCCAAGCGTTTCGGCAAAGACCGTATCTGTGTGACGTTTGACGATTATTCCAATCTCGGTGTTTATCGTAAAATGGCCGAAACCTACGCATCCGGCTGCTTCGTAATCGGCGGTTATAAGCCTGAAGACGTAAGTGCGCAGATATCTTTGCCGCTTTATATCGGCCTTCCGAATGTTTCTTTGGAGAAGCTTTTGGATGTTACCGCTACGGAAAATGTCGCAGGTGTATTCGGTAAAGTGGTAAACGAAAATGCCAAAGACATCAATTCCATCAAGGGACTTTTAACCGAACGCGGCGTGGAAGTAAGCGCTTTTTCGGCAGCCATTCCCTGGGAGAAGCTTCGTAAAAACAAAGACGGTCTGATTCCCGTCATTGCACAGGATTATAAGACCGGTGCGGTTTTAATGCTTGCATACATGAATGAGGAAGCATATCTTACCACTTTGAAAACCGGTAAAATGAACTATTACTCCAGATCCCGCAACGCACAGTGGGAAAAGGGAGAAGAGAGCGGACATTTCCAGTATGTAAAATCGCTTTACGCAGACTGTGATTACGATACGTTGCTTGCAAAAGTATCCCAGATCGGCGTAGCCTGCCATACCGGCAATCCGACCTGCTTCTTTAACGAAATCGCATCCAAGAAATACGCCGAGAAGAACCCCCTTAAGGTGTTTGAACAGGTTTATTCCGTAATCGAGGACAGAAAGGCCAATCCGAAAGAGGGCAGCTATACCAATTACCTGTTTGATAAGGGAATTGACAAGATTTTAAAGAAAGTCGGAGAGGAAGCAACCGAAATCGTTATTGCTTCGAAGAACCCCGATGCAGGCGAAATCAAATACGAAATTTCCGATTTCCTTTATCACTGCATGGTTCTGATGGTTGAAAAGGGTATTACATGGACAGACATCTGCAACGAACTTGCAGCAAGAGAATAATAATGGGAGAGAACGTGGAAGAGAGCAAACCTGAGACACATGCGCAAATTAGCTTTATCCGATGAGATTTTACTGCAAATCGACAAGCCGGCTAGATACATCGGCGAAGAAAAAAACAGTATTATGAAAAACGCAGCAGAGGTTGCTGTTCGTTTTGTAATGTGCTTTCCCGATCTCTACGAAATCGGCATGAGCCACCTCGGAATACAGATTCTCTACGGTATGTTCAATTCTTACGAAGATACCTGGTGTGAACGCGTCTATTCGCCGGGCTCCGACTTAGACGACATTTTAAGGAAGCGGAACATCCCTTTATTTGCGCTTGAAAGTCAGGATCCCGTGAAAGATTTCGATTTCCTCGGAATCACGCTTCAGTACGAAATGTGTTACACCAACATTCTGCAGATTCTGGATTTATCACATATTCCCTTCCATGCAGATAAAAGAACCTGGGACGACCCGATTGTCATCGGCGGCGGTCCCTGTGCATACAATCCCGAACCGATTGCCGAATTCTTTGATTTATTCTATATCGGGGAAGGCGAAACCAGCTACAGACAGTTACTTGACGTCTATAAAACCGACAGAGCAAACCAGGTAACAAGGGAAGAATTCCTGCGTCACGCTTCGACCGTGCCCGGAATCTACGTTCCGTCCCTTTACCGGACCGAATACAAAGAAGACGGCACCATAGCCTCATTTACGCCACTTTTTCAGGACGTCCCGAAAACCGTCCGCAAGGAAGTGGTCGGAAATCTGTCCGAATCTTTTTATCCGACAAAACCGGTGCTGCCTTTTATCAAGGCAACCCAGGACAGACTGGTTCTTGAAATTATGCGCGGCTGCATCCGTGGCTGCCGGTTCTGTCAGGCCGGACAGCTTTACCGGCCGATCAGAGAGCGCAATATCGAGGTTTTAAAGCAGTATGCAAGGGAATTAATTAAAAATACCGGTCACGAGGAAATCTGCTTAAGCTCATTAAGCTCAAGCGATTATTCGCATCTTGAGGAACTGCTTTTATTCTTAATCGATGAATGCGATGCAAATAAAATCAACATTTCCCTGCCTTCCCTTCGAATCGACCAGTTCTCGCTCGATGTTATGAATAAAGTACAGGATGTTAAGAAAACATCCCTTACCTTTGCGCCCGAGGCCGGTTCACAGCGATTAAGAAACGTAATTAACAAAGGACTGACCGAAGAGGATATTTTAGGCGGTTCCAAAATGGCCTTCGAAGGCGGATGGAACAAGGTAAAACTTTATTTTATGCTCGGTCTGCCGACCGAAACGGAGGAAGATATCAAAGGAATCGGAAAGCTTTGCAACGAAATTGCCAAAGTATATTTCGATACCGTGCCGAAAGAAAAGCGTAACGGCCAGAAAATCCAGATTACGGCCAGCACGTCGTTCTTTATTCCGAAGCCTTTTACGGCTTTCCAGTGGGCCAGCATGAATACGCAGGAAGAATTCCGCGAAAAAGCCTTTCAGACGCGATGCGGAATTATTGAGCAGTTAAATCAGCGCAGCATAAAATACAACTGGCACGATACCGACGTATCGGTCTTAGAGGGTATTTTTGCCAGAGGAGACCGTAAAATCGCCAACGTCATTGAAAAAGCCTATGAAAAAGGATGTATGTTCGATGCCTGGAACGAAACCTTTCACTATGACAAATGGCTGGAATCCTTCGACGAATGCGGATTATCGATTGATTTTTATACAACCAGGGAAAGAAATGACGATGAAATCTTCCCGTGGGATTTCATCGATATCGGCGTCACAAAGGCCTTCCTTCTGCGTGAATGGAAGAATGCGCTTGCCGGAAAAGTAACCGCAAACTGCCGCGCACAGTGCCAGGGATGTGGTGCCGCAAGCTACGGTGTCGGATTCTACTGTCCGGGAGGTGATCAAAAATGAAACTGCGCGTTCGATTCTCCAAATTCGGGCCCGTGAAGTTCATCGGGCACCTCGACATCATGCGTTTTGTGCAAAAAGCCGTAAAAGCGGCCGGAATCCCCGTAAAATACACGGAAGGTTACTCCCCGCATCAGATTTTAAGTTTCGCCCACCCTCTGGGAGTCGGAGTGGAGTCCGAAAGTGAATATTTCGATCTGGAAGTCACAACGTTAGACGGTTGTGAACATTTTAAGGTAAACCTTAACCGTCAGATGTGCGAAGGAATGAGCATTCTGGGAGTCTATCTGCTTCCGGATGATACGAAAAATGCCATGGCAAGCGTCAAATTCGCTTCCTACCGTGTGGAATTACACCATAAAGACGCCTCGGACCTTCTTTCGGATGCCGTTGAAAGATTTATCGCATCCGAATCCGTTTTATCCTACAAGGAAACCAAAACGGGAGTGCAGGAGAGAGACTTAAAAGAGGCCGTAAAAGAGATTTCTTACGTAAAAGAATCGAATAACGGCGAAAAAAATGCCGTAATCTTTACCGCGGATGCATCCTCGGGAGGAAACTTAAAACCCGCAACGCTGATGGAAGCATTGTACCGGCCTTTTGACATCACGTTTAACCCCTGGGATTATCAGATTATCCGAACGGAAGTTTATAAAGAAGACCGGGACGGAAAGCCCGTTCCGCTTTCATTCGGATTAGAGGAGCTTTAAATGATAAAACCCTCACTCAAAAACATGGACGGAGCATTATTGACCGAGTCGATAAATAGCGGCAACGCCTTGATTTATACGCATTTTCAGGATAAGGATGTCGCTTTTTATTTACGTGCCGGCAAACTGCTTTCCGTTTTTTCAAAAGGAGAGGGTCTTCCCGTCGGGACCGTCTGCATCGGTAAAATAGCCGAAATCAAAAAAGATATTAATGCCTGCTTTCTTCTTCTAAAAGACAGACAAAAGTGTTTTATGCACTTATCTGAGGCAGAATCCGCCGTCAATTTTTCCAGAGCCGAGTCCGGCGCCAATCCTTCCGAATCTGAGTCGGGCGCCAATCCTTCCGAAAAAGCATCCGGTGTTAAAGGCCCGGACAGAAAAGCCCCCGTTAAATGCGGAGATAACCTCTTGATTGAGATTTCAAAAGAGCCTTCCAAAGGAAAACCGGCATCTGCAAAAGCATTTGCCGCATCGGAACCGTTAATCCGGGATGCCCGCACAAGGACCGATTTTTCGATTATTCGAAAAGGAGAGGACTACATTGACCGTTCCCTTCGTTTCGCCAATTTTATAAAGAAAGCATATCACGACGAAGGTACCGTCCGTATTCTGACCGATTGTGACAGTCTTATCCCGGTTCTGAATGAGCATATTAAAATGTACCTGTCGGGCGAGTAT
>DLBG01000052.1 GCA_002494135.1 Lachnospiraceae bacterium UBA7027 | reverse complement strand
TGCTGAATCCATGCATAGTTGGCATTTCCTGCAGGAGGAAGTCCATATTTCCAACGAACATCTTCTGTCAATTTTTCCTGATTCCAAGGGTGATAGTTAAAGGGAGGATTTGCCAGAATAAAATCTGCTTTCAACTGTGGATGCAAATCATTAGTAAAGGTATCGGCCTGATGAGGTCCGAAATCAGCTTCAATTCCTCGAATCGCCATATTCATCTTTGCCATCTTCCATGTATCGGAGTTGGCTTCCTGACCATATACAGAAATGCTTCCTCTGTTTCCTGAATGTGCTTTGATAAAGTTTGCACTCTGTACGAACATACCACCGGAACCACAACAGGGATCATATACACGACAGTTGGAAAAAGGTTTCAAAATAGCAACTAACGTTTTAACCACACCGGAAGGCGTATAGAATTCACCACCTCCCTTGCCTTCTACGGAAGCAAACTGTGCAATGCAGTATTCATAGGTTCTTCCAAGTAAATCCTGACTATGTTCGGTATCCCCCATATCCATATTCGTAAAGATATCTACGACATCACCGAGTACCTGCTTGTCCAAATCAGGATTTGCATAATTTGTCGGCAATACTCCTTTTAAGGTTTTATTCTCAGCTTCGATGGCACGCATTGCGTTATCTATAACTTTCCCGATTTCGGGAGTATGAGCAGCAGCAGAAATCACTTTCCAACGCGCTTCTTCCGGAACAAAAAAGATATTTTTCATCATATAAGCGTCTCGATCATCTTCAAATCCGTCGCCTTCTTTGACTAATTCTTCATATCGTCTTTCAAATGCGGAAGATACATAACGAAGGAAAATCAATCCGATAATAACCTTTCTGTACTCCGCCGCAGGAATGTGTCCCCAAAGAACGCACGCAGCATCCCAAATTTGTTTTTCAAAGCCAATGTTTGCTTGAGTTTTTTCTGCCATATCTTTTCTCCTTTAAATCTATTTCTTTTTAAATTCCACAATATCCTCAATGTTACAATCCAACGTCTCACAGATCCGCATAAGCACTGGCATCGTTACTTCCTGGTTCTTCGATAATTTGGATAAAGTGCTGCTACTCATGTGAACGGCATCACGCATTTCCGTTTTCGTCATTCCTTTATCAATCAACAGCTTCCAGAGCCGATTATAAGAAACCTTCATAAACAACCTCCGCAATCAGACAAACACAGATACAAAACTACCTTTATAGTTTACCACTATTCAAACTACAAGTTCGCGTTTGCAGAAAATGTTTACCTAATGTTTAGAAATTGTTCATAAGTTTTTATGGTTTCGCGTCTTAGGCTGTCATACCGCTCTAATCCCAGCAAATCCCACTATTTCCGGCCTTTAACGTCTCCCCGCATCCGGGGCATTTCGGCTTGGCATTTGCCGTCAGCATTTTCATTTTGCCACCGCACTCATCACATTTGTGGGGATAACGTTTGTAAACCGTATAATACTGACGAAATTCATAAGGCATGCAATACTGCGGTAAATCCTTAACGTTACCTCCGGCCCAAGTTTCCCCTCTTTGCCGTCGCTTATGGCTTCCTTAACAATCGCCGGATAAAGATATCCAATACCGCCTTTCATATCCGGAACTTCAGTATTTTTATATAAATCGCCCTTCCCGCTGTTGTTACCCTATTATAGGCTCCGGACGTGTCCCATTGTACGGACAGCGTAAATCAGAACCCCACCCGGAGTTCTTTCCATAAAAAAAAAACCTCTTTAGGAGATTCTCCTTTGCTAAGAGTGTTAATCCTGACCTATAAGTTCAGTTTCATCCGCCATAATAATGTCCTTAAAACAGGTTCCTTCAATCACTTTACATTCCAATGCTTCATCCATATTTGCAAACTCACCGAGTATTTCATACTCTTTACCCTTCTTGCTATTATTCTTTCTGTATATACCGAACATTATTTCTCTTCCGTCTGGTAACTTTGCATCAGTTTCATACATAGAACCGGTATGAAATCTATATTCACTACCATGATATAGGAAATCCAGCCCTAACCAATGCCCTTCTGACGGATTCCACTCCCCCACATATTGTGAAACAAACTCATTAATTGATGTATATTCATTTTTTCTCATTTTAAATGAAATTCCTTTTTTATCTTTTTAATTAAATCCTTTTCAGCTTTCGTAGGCAGAACTCCAGGTGCATCTTTATCATGATTTAAGCATTCATGTCGATGCGGCTGTACCCCTTTGTGAGAATGCGCTAGATCAACGCTTACAGCCTGTTTATGATTTTCATCATAATACGCCAAATGTTTAAGCTGACCATCTTTCACTACAGCATATATTCTTCCTTCAGTATGAGAAAACTCCGGCGCTTTAACATTATTTGAATCCTGAACAATTACTTTTACATTACTGTTCCTGTTATGAATATAGAATAATCATTCTCTTCTCTATAAGCATTAATTACTTCTTCAAAACCCTTTATATTCTGAATTTCATCAATAAAGAGATATTTTAAGCCATTTATCCCCTCACTTTTTTCATCAATTACTTTTTCCAAGGCCTCTGTTGATCTCACACTAATGTAAGGCCTTTTATCCAGGTTGATTGAAATAATATTCTCTTCCGGAACCGATCTTTCCTTTAATTCCTGCATAATTGTTTCTAACAATGAAGACTTTCCACAACGTCTGACCCCCGAAACAACCTTAATTATTTCGTCTTCATCATAAAAACCTCGGATTTGTTTTAGATACATTTCACGTTTATATAGTTTTTTCATGTCTTTCACCTAAGCAATATTATGCGCTCTAAACCGAACTTATCAAGCATTTGTCACATTAAAGTTCGGATTAGAGTCGCTTTTCATCTGTTTCTATGCCTTTGGAAACATATTTTGAAGCATATATTTCTTTACTTCTTTTAACTCATCACACTTACGCTGATGAAGGGTGATAAGGTTGTCGAGGTTCGATAAATATTCACCGATCTTGCTTTGCTCTTCGATGGATTTTGGCACAATCATATCTGTATCCTGAAGAGCTGACTTTGAAATTGAAGTAACCTTTATTCCCTGCATTAACGGTTTTAACTGGTTGTGATATGCAGGAGAATTGATATAGTATCCCAGGAACATCGGACCATATTTTTCCTTCGGACGACAAGCTATAGTATGAAGTCCTGACAGTAGCTTCAAACCTTCGGAACCCTGTATTTCTGTACATTTGCCAACAGTATCATCCTCAGCTGTATCTGCAATTACGATGTCCCCATCTTGCAAAAAAGAGTTCTTAAACTTATCGGCTTTAGCATCATCGGATATGTACGGCAACTCTGTCTCAGCAGCATCAATATAGTCTCCAAACTTTATCAGCACATCCCCGTAATGCACATTCTTTACTGTACCGCTTTCATAGTTCAAATCCGCTCTCGATAGGGTATTATTCTGTAATCCATCAAATACTGAAGCAAACTTACGCTGTTCCCAAACATTAACCACTATTTATAGAAATTGAACCATTATAATAGGCAGATACTCTATACTTCCTTCCCTATGATAATCTTTTGTATATATCAGTATTTTTCGCTTGATTCTTGATGAATACTTTTCCGAAAAAATATCAATCGACGGATGAGTCTTATACCCTGAGCTTTTTATCTCTAACGGAGTGATTTTATTTTTCTCTGCAAGAATAAAATCCACTTCGTAATTGTGTTTTGACTTTTCATTTAAGAACGTATGATAGTAAAGTTCATGTCCATTCATAGCAAGAGTCTGTGCTATTATATTTTCATATAAGTATCCTAGATTCGTCTGTAACTTACCATTTAACAATCTGGAATAAATGTCATTTTCTGTAAAATCTCTATCTTTAAATGCCAATGTTACAAACAATCCTGTATCTGCTGTAAATAATTTAAACCTCGTCAAATCCTTATTCTGTGCCATTCCGGGTCCCGGATCATTGGCATGATATGACACAAGCACTGTTCTGGAATCCTTTAATTCAGATATCTGTTCGAGCATGTCCGCTGCCCTGTTTCCTGTCAAAACACTCGAAACTTGGTATCTTGAAGCATTTCCCATCAACTGCGCCGGAATCGAATCATATATGGCAGATATTTTTCCGGTAGGATCTATCTTATGAAAATCATCTTCATAAAGAGATAAAATATCGCGCTTGATATCATCAACCTGCCGAAAATCATTAGTCGATATAAACGTATCAACAGCTTGTGGCATTCCACCAACCAGCATATACAACCTGAAATCTCTAAGCATCTTTCGATTAGCAGCCTGCCCCAATGCTTTCTTATCCTCGTAAAATTGTTTTAACAATGGGACAGATACTTCATCTCCCAATGCCCACCTAAACTCCTCATAATCCATTGGATACATCTGAATTTTTCTTTCCTCACTGGGCATTAAAATATCTCTCACATTTTTACGAATGGAAATTAAAGAGCCGGTTTCTATATAATCATATCTTCCATCATTCACAAGTGCTTTGATTGCGGCTCTTGCCTTAGGACAAAGCTGCACTTCATCAAATATAATGCAAGATTTTCTTTCTTTAAGACTGACTTGATATGTTAACTGCAGCTGAAGAAATATATAATTCAAATCAGACAAGTTATCAAAAAGCTCCTTAGTCTCCGGTGAAGCTTTATAAAAATCGACAAGAATATAACTTTCGTACTCATTCTTAGCAAATTCTTCGACTACTGTAGATTTTCCAACCCTTCGGGGGCCTTCTATCAAAAGTGCCGTTTTTCCTTGCGATGTTTCTTTCCACTGTAATAATTTGTTGTATATTTTTCTCTTGAACATGACTTTCCTATCCTTTCGCATATTCGTTAATTTTATTTTATTAAAATTCTGCAAATTCGTCAATTTTATTATGCCTATTTTTAACAGAATCGTTAATTTTGGGCAAAAAATGTGAAATGTGTAGCAGGAATGTAGCAGTGCACGCAATCGTTGATGGATGCCTTTTTAACCTCCTTGCAATCCTTTTGAATGATTCTCCTCTACATAATCCCGTTTCAATAGCTATCCTATCGGATAAATCCATCTGTCCTGTCGGTCTGTAATAGTTCATATCTGCTCCTTCCAGCAGATAGCAATCGATACATTAACAATCCAATAAAACAGAAATCATTGCAACAGTAAACTATACTATTATTAGCGATTTTCAGTTGTCAAAGTACAGTTTTAATTTTTCAATCTAGGAATCAGAACCCCACCCGGAGTTCTTTCCACAAAAAAACCGGCCCGAGGGCCGGTTTCAGACTGAAGACAAAGTCCACGGTTTATCCGTGGACTTTGTCTTCAGTCTGAAAGGCGCGATTTACGCGCCTTTTATTCCGCCTTGTCGGCAGTATTCGTTACTTCTTCATATGTCTGCGGGAAAATCCGTCCCGCGATAATATACAGGTCATACGGATCGTCGCTTCGAACCGCAAGATAATCCCCGGGAACGCCGAGATAATAATGATTCTGGTCCCACTTCGGGAAAATCTTCACTCTCTCATCCAGCTTCTTTGCATAGATGGTCTGACCGCCGGATGCGATACACATTCTGATCTTCTTCACCACATCCAGGATTTTACTGTTGGAATAATTAAGAATCGACGGCCTCGCCTTGCCGGGGTATGTATAGCGCTTTTTCGAAAGCGTGTAGCTTTTCTCAAATTTCTTTCTGGCGACCGGATACGGTTCGCCCTCCACGCCGAAAAGAATGTACGTATCTTCGGACGCGGTCACGTCCACATCCCCCTCCAGCGTACGCACCTGCAGCCGTTCGCCTTCCTTGGCAATCTGCGTGGAAAGCACGTAACCGACGGGGGTATCGATTTTACGGTAAAGCTGCATCTTCGAGGTATCCTCTTTGTAATCCCCCGCATAGATAATCTTCGTATTGGAAAAATAGTCGTCAAACCGCTTGATAATCAGGTTGTGAACGCCCTTCTTCGTGTAGCTGACACCGGCCTCTTCGAGCAGCTCGCGGTCGAGTTTGCCGCCTGCCTTCACAATATGGCCTCCGCCTCCGCCGAGTCCGGAAGAAATATAATCCGCAAGTTCATTCGCCCGCACTTCCTTCACGCAGCTGCGGACCGAGAATTTGACGTAATCTTCGAAAATACAATAAACAAAACAGGTTTTCAGATTGTTGACTTCAAGCAGCATGTCCGCGATGAGTCCCAAAAGGTTCGGGTCGCACGGCTTCGCGCCGATAATCGCATAATTGCTTCCGTTGCCGTAGTAGGTGCTTTTTAACGCGTCCGCCGCAATTTCAAGCTCCTCTTCGGAAATGTTGGAGTTGCGAAGCAGGTTGAAATCAAGCTCCGAGTAATTCGCGTAATCCCTTAAATCCTTGTCCGACGGATGATTGATTGTGGAGAATCCGTCCGTATCCGTACTAAGGCCGTAGTACAATGCGGTCGCAAGCGTGGTCGGTTCCCTGGAAGCCTTGTTCTCGGGGTTGACGTTGATGTCATAGCCTTCCGCCTTTAAAAGCTCGTAAAGAACCGTTGAACAGGAACCGTAATTGCTTCGCACTTCGGAAAGTTCCGGAAGGATCTGATCCCTGCGGATCTGGTGATGATCGATGACCGCAACGTGATCGGCGTTTAAGTGCATGACGTTACGCTCTCCGTACTGGCAGTCAACGGTAACAAGAAGTTCCGGCCTGCGAAACCTCTTTTTGATATGTTTTGCCTGGATTCCGATGTATCTCGTCAAAAGAACCAGGTTGCATTTGGAAATGGGATTTAAGCCACCGTAGACAATCGTTGCATCCGTTCCCTGCTGCTTGAAATACCACTGCAGCGCGTACGCGCTCGCAATCGCATCCGCATCCGGATTATCGTGGCACTGAATCACGACATCTTTATATTTTGTCAGATCTTTTAGTTTAAGTGACATTGTTGTATTCCCCTCCGATACCCTAAAGGAAATTCTACCATATTTTTTCCGAGAAGTGAACCAGGGGGACGGGGTTGGTGGGCCAAAAAATGGCCCACCAACCCCGTCCCCCTGGCCCATTCTCAAAATAGAAAAAGGTGCGCCCCATCAGCGCACCTAGTTCTGTGTTGTAGTGTATGTATTAAGGAGAATTTCTTGGATGTCTTTCTGAATTGTATTATAGTTAGTTATAACTAACTTGTCAACCCTGTTTTTAAAATTTTTTATTTCGGGCACTAAAAAAACCCCGGGAATCCTTTCCCGGGGCAGTTTCACGGCTTATCAGCCAAGTTTTTCAAGATAATAATCGACGCTTGCAAGTCTTACGCACAGTGTGAAGATTGCTGCTGCCTGCTCCATCTCTTCCGGTGTCGGGAAGGACGGCGCGATACGAATGTTGGAATCCAGCGGATCCTTTCCGTACGGATAGGTTGCTCCCGCGCCCGTAAGCACAACTCCGGCATCCTTGCACATCGCTACAATCTTCTTTGCACAGCCGGGCAGCGCATCAAAGGAGATAAAATATCCTCCTCTCGGTTTCACCCACGTTCCGACATCAAGGCCTGCAAGATCACGGTCGAATGCCGTCAATACCGCTTCGAACTTCGGTCTTAACAACTCTGCATGCTTCTTCATGTGAGCCTTCAGTCCGTCGATGTTTCCGAAGAAACGCGCATGGCGGAGCTGATTGATTTTATCATGACCGATGGTCTGGATGGAAAGCTGCTTCTTAATGGCATCCACATTTGCAAAAGACGTTGCCAGTGCGGAAATTCCGGCTCCGGGGAAGGTAATCTTCGATGTGGAACCGAACATGTATACCATGTCGGGATTGCCCGCTTTCTCACACTCCGTAAGGATGTTGAGAATTTCGTCCTGCTTATCGTCATACAGATGATGGATGCAGTAAGCATTGTCCCAGTAAATCATAAAATCCGGTGCTGCCGGATGTAAGTTTGCAAATCGGCGAACCACCTCATCGGAGTAGGAAATACCGGTCGGATTGGAGTATTTCGGTACGCACCAGATACCCTTGACTGCGGGATCGTTATTTACGTACTGCTCCACCAGATCCATGTCCGGACCGTTCTCGTTCATCGGGATGTTGATCATCTCGAATCCGAAATACTCGGTAATGCGGAAATGTCTGTCATATCCGGGAACCGGGCAGAGGAACTTCAGTTCCGGCTGCCTGCAGAACGGTACGCCGCCGCGTACACCGTGTGTCATTGCGTGAGAGATGCGGTCATACATGATGTTTAAGGAGGAGTTTCCGTAAACAATGATGTTGTCCTTCTGCACCTCAAGCATATCGGCCATTAAACGTCTGCTCTCACCGATTCCGTCGATATCGCCGTAGTTACGGGTATCGTTACCGAGAACCGTACGCATGTCGGCTTCGGAGTTTACGACGTCGAGCATGCCCATGGCAAGGTCTAACTGGCTTGCACCCGGCTTACCTCTGGCCATGTTCAGTTTCAGGCCCTTTGCCTGCTCCTCTTTATACTTCTCCTCCAGCGCCGCCTTCGCGGTCAGGAGTTCATTTTTGTCCATTTCCCTGTAAGACTTCATAGTCCGTTCTCCTCGTGAATATATTACTCTCCGGTACTCTCTTCCCGGCATCTAACGTCTAGAAATGTGAAAGAAGTTTCTTTGCGTTGCCTTCGATATCGCCTCCGAAGACTGCCGTTCCCGCAACAATGATGTTTGCGCCTGCGTTCAGCGCTTCATCGATTGTGGTATCGTCGATTCCGCCGTCAACTTCGATGTCTACTTTCTCATCAAGGCCGCGCGCTTTCAGTTCCGCCGCTACCGCTTCCACCTTCGGTGTGCACTCGTGAATGTACTTCTGCCCGCCGATTCCGGGACGTACGGTCATGACCATTACCATATCCACCAAATCAAGATAGGGGAAAATCTTTTCCACCGGTGTCTCGGGATTTAAGGAAAGACCTACCTTTGCTCCGAACCCGCGAATGGTCTTTAATGTCTTTTCCGGCTCCGATAACGTTTCAATGTGAACGGTAATCAAATCTGCACCGATTTCACGAAACACTCCGATATAGCGTTCCGGTTCGACAATCATCAGATGTACGTCAAAGGTAATGTTGGTCACCTTGCGAATGGATTTGATGATCGGCATTCCGTATGAAATCGTGGGAACAAACATGCCGTCCATTACATCGATATGCAGGT
This sequence comes from Lachnospiraceae bacterium UBA7027, assembly GCA_002494135.1. Classification (GTDB taxonomy): domain Bacteria; phylum Bacillota; class Clostridia; order Lachnospirales; family Lachnospiraceae; genus UBA3766. The sequence goes on along the minus strand of DLBG01000052.1, from coordinate 2,890 downwards.
ACTTTGCCCCCGCGTCCACTACTCTTAAAATGTCACTTCCGAGGTTTGCAAAATCCGCCGACAGAATACTCGGCGCAAGAATTCTTTCTCTCATTCTTTAGCTGCTTCTTTCCTGTTGTATTGTAACCCGCCCCCCGGCAGAACAGTACACTATTTGTATCTTCTTGAAGCCTTGATCTCCTCATACAGCTGCACGTAGTTTTCGTACCGCAGTTTTGAAATTTTACCTTCTTTCAGCGCTTCCTTAATCCCGCATTCCTTCTCGGAAATGTGCGAACAGCCCGCGAATCTGCAGTTCGGTTCGTATTCATCAAACTCATGATAAAATGCGGACAGCGGTTTTAACTTTAAATCCGGCACATCCAGTGACGAGAATCCCGGCGTATCGAACAGAAACGTCGGTTTGTCACACATCTGTGTGTAGAAAAGTTCGCTGTGTCTTGTCGTATGTTTTCCGCGGTCAATCTTCTCACTGATGACCCCGGTCTGCATCCGTTCAAATCCCAGTAATTCATTAATCAAAGACGATTTGCCGACACCGGAAGGTCCCGCAACCGTCGTGGTTTTCCCGGATAAAAGTTTTTTAAGACCCGGAATTCCCGTTTTCTTAACCGCCGATATAATCTGCACTTTCACCCCGCTGTCGCGGTATGCGCGGAGGATTTCATCCTTCTCCTCCTCACCCGCAAGATCTTCTTTGTTCATGCAGATGATGCAGGGAATGCCGATATTCTCCATGTGGATTAAGAAGCGGTCCAAAAGGTTATAGTTCGGCTTCGGTCTGGTCAGCGCAAAAATAATCAGCGCCTGATCCACGTTCGCCACTTCCGGACGAATCAGCCGGTTCTTGCGCGGTAACAGCTTTTCGATGTTTCCGATTCGTTTCTCCGGTGTGGAATCCGCACCGGGCACAATCACGCACTCATCCCCGACCAGGGGTTTTTCATTCGTTTTGCGAAAACCGCCCTTTGCCTTGCATTCGTAGACGCCTTCGCCGGAAACATAAACGTAGTAGAATCCGCCGATTCCTTTGATGATTTTACCCGTTTTATCAGCCATTACTCTCTTTAAAATCTACATCATACTCATACCGGTCTTCCGCCGTTGCCGGTCTGGTTGCCGGATTGCCGTTTTCGTCGGTATATTCCTCGTCAAAGGTGATGACATAGGTCACAACCACTTTGCCTCTGGAAACGCCGTAAATACGGCTTAAATTAATCGGTGTGGGGAAGCTGTCAACGGTTGTGTTGAAAAGCTCGGTTCCGTCCGGAGCGAGCAGTCTGACGTTTGCACTTCCGCCCTGATATTTCGGAGGCTGGGAAACTTCGATACTGCAATCGTAGTATTTTTTCTCCTGGCCTCTGCTTAACTTGATTTCAACATTGTCGCCGGCTTTGACGATTGCATCGACCGATACACTCTGCTCGCATACCAGTCCCTCCGCCACGGTATCGGAATATACTTCGGTTACTTTCGAACAGATCAGACCGAGGTCGTTTAATGTCTTTCTTGCATTCTCTTCGGTCATGCCCTTTAAGCTCGGCATCTTGATTTCGGAGGATTTGTCGGCTCCGAGACTGATGACGATCGTAACGGTTCCGTCACGGCTCATTAAGCTTCCCGCTTCCGGAGACTGGGAAATAACGTTGCCCTTGATCATACCGGAATTGTATTCTTCCTGCTCAATTACCGTAAAACCTTCCGCTCTGAGCACGGAAACCGCCTCGGCCTTGGAAGAACCGATGACGCTGGGTACCTGGACTCCCTCTCCTTCCATGGAGACATAGAGGATAACCTTGCCCTTGGCTTCGATTTTTTCATTTGCCGCGGGCTTGGTGGAAATTACATGGTTGCTTTCCACGGTTGCGGATTTCTCGTAAATGGTTTCGCAGCTTAAGCCTGCTTTATTCATGGTATTGATGGCTTCCGTTAAGGAATAGCCCACCACGCTTGGTACCGAAACTTCTTCCGTCTTCTCGCTGGAGAAATTCAGTTTTCTTCCGCCGTTTCCGAAAATACCCATGGCAAGACCGGCAAAATAAAGGATGATTAAGCCGATGACAACCGCGATAACCACGATGATTACGGTCTTTAACTTCTCGATTAAGTCATCCTCTTCCTCGTCATCCCTTACGGGAGCTTTTCTGGAAGAACTCGGTTTGCCCTTGCGGGATGCATCCGACTGGGAAGGTCTGGGTTTGTTCTGACCGCCCTGGGAAGATGCGTTTTTCGGCTTATTGCCGGACTTCGAACTTCCGGATTTCTGGCTGCGTCCGCTTTCCTCGGGCTTCTTGCGCGGGGACATTTTCTCCGTATCGGTCATTTCCCTTCCGCTGACACCTGCTGCCGCAATGGCTTCCGCAGAATACCCCTGTCCGGTCGCACGGCGCTTGATCAGTTCGCGTTCCTTCTCGGTCACGTTACGCGTGGCGGATTTGGATTCGAGGGAATCGATTTTAACAAAATTCTCATCGGGGCTGATTAAGGACTTCTTCAAATCCTCGACCAGTTCGCCCATGGTCTGGTATCTGCGGTCCGGACTCTTCTGGCAGCATTTTAAAACAATCTGCTCCACGCTGATGGGAATTTCCGGAACGTATTTACGCGGGGATGGCATATCGTTCTGAATCTGCATGATGGCGATGGCAACCGCCGTCTCGCCGTTGAACGGTACACGTCCCGTTAACATTTCGAATAAAGTGATACCTAACGAGTAAATGTCACTCTTGGCATCGGAGAATCCGCCTCTGGCCTGCTCCGGAGACGCATAATGCACGGATCCCATGACGTTTGAGGTAATCGTGTTGGAGCTGGTTGCCTTCGCAATACCGAAGTCCGTAACCTTTACCTTGCCGTCCTTGCTGATCATGATGTTCTGGGGCTTGATGTC
>DLBG01000149.1 GCA_002494135.1 Lachnospiraceae bacterium UBA7027 | reverse complement strand
ACCCGGGAACGGCTGACGGTATACAAGTTTCTCCGGAAGGCCGAGTTCCAGACCTGCTTTCCTTACTTCGTCCTTAAAGAGCATCCGAAGCGGTTCAATGATTTCCTTGAAATCAACATAATCGGGAAGTCCTCCCACATTGTGGTGTGACTTTATCACGGCGGATTTGCCGAGACCGGATTCAATTACATCGGGGTAAATGGTACCCTGTGCAAGAAAATCCACGGTACCGATTTTCTTTGCTTCCTCTTCGAAGACACGGATAAATTCCTCGCCGATGATTTTCCTCTTTCGCTCCGGCTCCTCCACACCTTTTAATTTCTCATAAAATCTCTCCGCCGCATTAACGCGGATAAAATTCAGATCATAAGCGCCCTGCGGTCCGAAGATGGCCTCCACTTCATCGCCTTCGTCCTTGCGAAGAAGCCCCTGATCCACGAAGACACAGGTCAGCTGTTTCCCGACAGCCTTGGAAAGCATAACTGCCGCAACGGAGGAATCCACCCCGCCGGAAAGAGCAAGTAAAACTTTACCGTCTCCGACCTTTTCACGGATTTCCTCAATTTTATTCTGTACAAAGGAATCCATTCTCCAGTCGCCTTTGCATTCGCAGATGTCCAGTACGAAATTGCGAAGCATGGTCTGTCCTTCCTCGGTATGCATAACCTCGGGATGGAACTGGGTGGCATAGATTTTACGTTCCCTGTTTTCCATGGAAGCTACCGGACAGTCCTTCGTATGGGAAGTCACCGTGAATCCTTCCGGCACGCTTGCAATGTAATCCGTATGGCTCATCCAGACGGAAGTCTTTTTGCTGACATGGCGTAAGAGCGTACTCTTTACACCTTCGAGCAGAACCTGCGTACGTCCGTATTCGGAAACCGGTGCGGTTTTCACTTCTCCGCCGAGTGTCCATGCAATCAGCTGTGAACCGTAGCAGATTCCCAGGATGGGAATCCCGAGCTCGAAAATTGCTTTTTCATAATGCGGCGATGTTTCATCATAGACACTGTTCGGTCCGCCGGTAAAAATAATCCCCTTCGGATTCGCTGCCTTAATCTCCTCAAGGCTTTTCGTATACGGCCAGACTTCCGCATATACATTGCATTCCCTGACGCGTCTTGCAATCAGCTGGTTGTACTGTCCACCGAAATCGAGAACAATAATCATTTCTTTTTGTTTCATACCAAACCTCTTTTATAAAAAACTATGGGAATACCGAACCCGGTATTCCCAAGTTGCTTACCTGCTTAATTTGCTTTCTCTGTAGATAATGTCTTCTCTTCCGGGACCGTTTGAAACCATGGTGATGGGATATCCGATCTGCTCTTCGATGAATTCCACATAATTTCTGCATGCTTCCGGAAGATCTTCGTAATTCTTGATTCCGCGAATATCGCACTTCCATCCGGGAAGTTTCTTTAAAACCGGTTTCGCTTTTTCAAGCTGATGCGTTACCGGGAACTCGGTCGTTACTTCACCGTTGATTTCATAGCCGACGCAGACGGGAATCTCGTCTAAATACCCGAGAACATCGAGTACCGTAAATGCTACATCGGTGGTTCCCTGCAGTCTGCAGCCGTACTTGCTTGCCACGCAGTCAAACCATCCCATTCTTCTCGGACGGCCCGTCGTTGCACCGTACTCACCGCCGTCACCGCCACGGCGTCTTAATTCATCCGCCTCATCTCCGAAAATTTCGGATACGAAAGCGCCTGCTCCGACTGCGGAAGAGTACGCTTTGCAGACGGTAATAATCTGTTTGATTTCATAAGGAGGAATGCCTGCTCCGATGGCGCCGTATGCTGCCAGAGTGGAGGAGGAAGTAACCATGGGATAAATACCGTGATCCGGATCCTTCAAGGTACCCAGCTGACCTTCGAGAAGAATGGTTTTCCCGTCCTTTAAAGCCTTGTTTAAGAAAGAGGATACATCTCCCACATAGGGGGCTACCATGTCACGATATTCATGAAGCGTTTTTAAAAGTTCTTCCGGATTAAGAAGCGGTTTGTGATATAAGTGCTCAAGCGTTACATTCTTGATTCCGCAGACACGTTCCACTTTTTCTTTTAAAAGATCGTCATCAAATAATTCGCTTACCTGAAAACCGATTTTTGCATATTTGTCCGAATAAAACGGTGCAATACCGGACTTGGTGGAGCCGAAAGATTTTCCGCCGAGACGTTCTTCTTCATACTGGTCGAACAGGATGTGATAAGGCATCACCATCTGTGCCCTGTCGGAAATCATAATCTTCGGAGCGGGTACCCCACGCTCGATAATGTTCTGAATTTCCCCGAATAAAATGGGAATATTCAGTGCCACACCGTTTCCGATTACACTTGTAATATGATTGTAGAATGCTCCGGAGGGAAGTGTATGCAATGCAAACTTGCCGTACTTGTTTACAATCGTGTGTCCTGCATTTGCGCCGCCCTGAAAACGAACAACAATGTCCGCTTTCTCCGCCAGCATGTCCGTAATTTTTCCTTTTCCTTCGTCGCCCCAGTTGGCGCCCACTACTGCTTTTACCATTTGTGCCTCCAATAATACTTATTATTCCACCGTAACGCTCTTTGCCAGATTTCTCGGCTTATCCACATCGAGACCTTTTGCGACCGACATGTAATATCCCATCAGCTGCAGAGGGATGATTGCAAGGCTCTGTGCAAAAATCTCCGCTGTCTTCGGAATATAGATTGTAAAATCACATGTATCTTCCACCCCGTAATTACCGGCGGATGTAACGCCTGCCAGGTAGGCTCCGCGGCTTTTTACTTCCACGAGGTTCGATATCGTCTTTTCATACAGCCCGCTCTGGGTAAGCACACCGATTACCAGGGTGCCGTCTTCGATTAAGGAAATGGTGCCGTGTTTTAATTCTCCCGCCGCATAGGCTTCGGAATGAATATAGCTGATTTCCTTCATCTTGAGGCTGCCTTCCAGACAGATGGCGTAATCGATGCCGCGGCCGATGAAGAAGATATCCCGCGCATTGGAAAACTTCGCGGTAAACCACTGAATTCTTTCCTTGTCTTCCAAAACTCTGGCGATTTTATCCGGAAGAGTTTTTGCTTCCGCAAGAAGCGAATCGTATTCCTCTTTTTCAATCAGACCCTTTACAAAGCCGAGTTTTATTGCCAGAAATTCCGTTGCAATCAGCTGGGCACTGTATGCCTTCGTGGTGGCAACCGCAATTTCGGGTCCCGCCATGGTATACATGACACTGTCTGCCTCTCTTGCGATGGAAGATCCGACAACATTCACGATTGCAAGGGTATAAACACCGAGATTCTTCGCCTCACGGAGAGCGGCCAGGGTATCCGCCGTCTCACCGGACTGACTGATGACGATTACCAGCGCATCCTTTTCAAGAATCGGTGTTCTGTAACGGAATTCCGAAGCAAGTTCCACTCTTACCGGAACTCTGGCCATCTTTTCAATCACATACTGCGCCACAATACCCACATGGTAAGCACTTCCGCAGGCTACGATATGAATATGGCTGAACTTTTTCAGCTGTTCGTCCGTAATTCCCACATTGGTAAAATCGATATCGTTTTCCTTTAAATAAGCATTGATGGTATCCAGAACGGCCTTGGGCTGCTCGTGGATTTCCTTCATCATAAAATGTTCGAAACCGCCTTTTTCGGCTGCCTCGGTATCCCATTCCACCGTGGTCAGCTTCTTTTCAATCTGCTCGCCGTCGAGGTTGTAGAAAATCGCCTCACCTTTCTTTAAGCAGGCCATTTCGAGATTGCCGATGTAATAAACATCTCTCGTATATTTCAGAATTGCGGGAACATCGCTTGCCACGAAGCAGGCATTTTCCTTTGTTCCGATAATCATGGGGGAATCTTTTCTTGCTACCCAGATTTCGTCCGGATAGTCTTTGAACATAACGCAGAGTGCGTAAGAACCGCGTACACGCACCATGGTTTTCGCCAGTGCGTCTACGGGACCGATGTTGTATTTTTTATAATAGTAATCCACAAGCTTTACAATGGCTTCCGTATCGGTGTCCGAATAGAATTTATAGCCTTTCTTTAAAAGCTTGTCCTTGATTTCCGTGTAGTTTTCGATAATACCGTTATGTACGGCAATTACGTTGCCGTCATCACTCTGATGGGGATGGGCATTTTTTTCGGAAGGTTCCCCGTGCGTTGCCCAACGGGTATGACCGATACCGCAGGTACCTTTTAATGCCTTGCCTGCGTTTGTTTTAACGCTGAGTTCCTTTAATCGTCCCTTTGCCTTGACGATTTCCGCCGCCTTATCGCCGTTTCTTACGGAAAGACCTGCCGAATCGTATCCGCGATACTCTAACTTTGACAATCCGTCAAGCAGTATGGGAGCTGCCTGAAGAGGGCCGTTATAACCGACTATTCCGCACATACCGTATCCTCCTTTAGGAGTTTCTTCTATCTAAAACACGGAAAAATTATAGCACAACCGTTTATCCGTGGTAAATAAAATATTTTAGCCTTCTATTTCCCAAGCAATTCCCGGATTCTGAGCGCCGCAACCCTGGTATCTTCCGGGTCTCCGAACGTTGAAAAACGGAAATATCCTTCTCCGCAGGCTCCGAATCCTTCTCCCGGGGTTCCGACAACCTGGATTTTGTGTAAAAGCAGGTCAAAGAACTCCCAGCTGCCCATGCCGTCCGGGCATTTCATCCAGATATAAGGGGCATTTCTGCCGCCGTAATACGTAATACCCAGTTCATCCAGAACCTCCATCAGTACGCGGGCATTCTTTTTATAGACGGCAATATTCTTATGAATCTGTTCCTGTCCTTCGGAAGTAAATACCGCGGCGCCGCCCTTCTGTATAATATAGGATACGCCGTTGGTCTTGGTGGTACGGTTTCTGACCCACATCGCATTGATGTTCATTCCGCTGCGCTCGAGGTCTTTCGGAATGATTGTATAACCGAGTCTGGTTCCCGTAAATCCGGCCGTTTTGGACAGCGAACAGATTTCAATGGTGCAGGTTCTTGCGCCTTTCACTTCAAAAATACTGTGCGGCAGATCTTCTTCGATAAATGCTTCATATGCCGCGTCGAAAAGAATAACCGCCCCTCTGGCATTGGCATAATCCACCCATTCTTTTAACTGTTCCTTACTGAAAACCGCTCCGGTCGGGTTATTCGGAGAACACAGATAGATTAAATCCGCTTCCGTTTCTTCCGTCGGTGTCGGGAGAAAACCGTTTTCCTCCCCCGAGGGAAGATGGATGATTTTCCTTCCTGCCATGATGTTTGCATCCACATAGGCCGGATAAGCCGGTTCCATAATTAAGGCCGTGCTCTCTTTCGAAAAAAGATCCAGAATATCGCCGAGTTCATCGGATGCACCGGAAGATACAAAGACTTCTTCGCAGGAAAGTTTCACATTTCTTCTTTCGTAGTATTTGGCGATGGTTTCGCGAAGTGCAGGATCTCCGCACTCCGGCATGTAACCGTGAAAACTGTCTTTCCGTGCCTGATTGTCAACCGCCTCATGAAGTTCTTTGATTACCGCATCCACAAGAGGAAGGGAAACGTCGCCAATACCCATACGGTAAAGTTTTTGTCCCGGGTTCTCTTCCAAATATTTTCCGGTCTTCTGCGCGATGTTATAAAATAAATAGGATTCTTTTAAATTGTTGTAATTGGTATTCATCAAAATCATGCCGTTTCTCCTTCAAAAACAAATTCCGCCGGCCCGCTCATGAAAACGCGGTTGCCGTCCTTAATTTCGATTACAAGGTCTCCACCGTCCAGATGAACCGTTACCGGCGTATTATACTTACAGTACCCTTTCGCAACTGCCGCCATGACGGATGCACAGGTTCCGGTTCCGCAGGCCATGGTAATCCCGCTGCCGCGTTCCCAGACACGCATGCGAAGTTCGGTTTCGGAAAGTACCTGTACGAATTCCACATTCACCCCTCCCGGGAAAGCGTCATGTTTCTCAATTGCTGCACCCAGTGTCGTAAGCGGTGCATTTTCGGCATCATCGGTAAAAATCACCGCATGCGGGTTTCCCATACTGACCGGAAGAAGCCGGACAATCTCCGTGTTTTCACCGACCTTTACATGAATTGTTCTCTCCTCTTCGTATGTAGAATTATCCATATCTACGGTCACGCTCTTTACGGATCTGTTTTCGTTTTCTTCGTCCACGTATAAATAAAGCGTCTTAATTCCGGACATGGTTTCGATTTTCAATTCGGTTTTATTCGTATATCCTTTGTCATAAACATATTTTCCGACACAGCGGATTCCGTTGCCGCACATCATGGCTTCGGAGCCGTCCGCATTGAATATTCGCATTTTATAGTCCGCCACATCCGAATGACAGATATAAATCAGCCCGTCGCTTCCCGGCCCGAAATGTCTGTCGGAAAGACGCACGGCAAGTTCCCTGACATTTTCCGGGACCTCGTCAAAGAAGTACAGATAATCATTCCCGAGTCCCTGCATTTTTGTAAACTTCATATGAATCACCTTCCTACTTACTCAGCATCTATGGTGGAAATACCCATGGTCACTTCTTCGAGTACATCAAGCAGCATACGTACCGTATCAAGTGATGTCAGCATGGTAACGTTGTTCTGTGCCGCCGCGGTACGGATTGCAACACCGTCTCCGTAATGTTTGCCCGAAAGAATCGCTCTGGTGTTAATTACATAACTGACATATCCGGCCTTTAAGTCGTCTAAAAATTCCTCGGAATTCTCACTCGGTTTATGACGGACTCTGGTTTTGATTCCGTGCTCTTTTAAGAATTCACCGGTAACCGTGGTAGCCTCGATATTAAATCCCATATTGTAGAATCTTCTTACAAGAGGAAGTGTTTCCTCCTTGTCTTCGTCCGCCACGCTGACCGCAAGCGTTCCGTAATTCTTCAGTTTCAGCCCCGATGCGATCATTGCTTTGTAAACCGCTCTGTGAAGTTTCTTATCGTAGCCGATTGCTTCCCCCGTGGACTTCATTTCCGGAGAAAGATATGCGTCCATACCGCGCAGCTTCGAGAATGAAAATGCCGGTACTTTCACATAGTATCTTTCCTTCTCTTTCGGATAATATGCACAGTCCTTACCGCCGGTCTGTTCAGGGAAAGATCCTTTGCAGGCATCCAAAACTCCCTGTTCCTTTAACGAAACTCCCAGGTTGGTTAAGGTTGCAATATCCGCGAGAGAGAATCCGGTTGCCTTCGATAAGAACGGCACGGTTCTTGAAGATCTCGGATTCACTTCGATAATAAAAACATTTTCATCCTTATCCACTATGAACTGAATATTGAAAAGACCGATGATACCGATTCCGAGACCGAGTTTTTTTGTATAGTCGAGGATGGTTGTTTTCACTTTTTCGGAAAGAGAGTAAGAAGGATACACACTGATGGAATCGCCGGAATGCACACCGGTACGTTCCACGAGTTCCATGATTCCCGGAACGAAAACATCCTTTCCGTCACAAACCGCATCGACTTCGACTTCTTTTCCCCGAATGTACTTATCCACGAGAACCGGTTTGTCCGCATCGATTTCCACTGCTGTTTTTAAATATTCCAGAAGCGCTTCTTCTTTTGCGACAATCTGCATGGCTCGTCCGCCCAGAACAAAGGAAGGACGAACCAGTACCGGATATCCGATTTCTTCGGCAGCCTTCACTCCTTCTTCCACGCTTGTCACAGCGCGGCCCTTCGGCTGTGGAATATTCAATTCCAGAAGCAAATGTTCGAATGCGTCTCTGTTTTCCGCTTTCTCAATGGCATCGCAATCTGTTCCGATAATCCTGACTCCGCGTCCTTTCAGGAGTTCCGCCAGATTGATTGCCGTCTGTCCGCCGAGTGTGGCAATAACTCCCATCGGTTTTTCAAGGTCAATCACATGCATGACATCCTCGACGCATAACGGTTCAAAATAAAGCTTATCGGAACATGTATAATCCGTGGAAACCGTTTCCGGATTGTTGTT
>DLBG01000069.1:4449-4825 GCA_002494135.1 Lachnospiraceae bacterium UBA7027 | reverse complement strand
GCTTTCTTCTTGCAGCGCAGTAATTTCCGCAAAGCGGGAATCTTCTTCCGTAACGGCAAGCTCCGATTCCGGAATCACAAAAGTATCCAGAATCATAAATACCGTCAGCGCCGTAAGTCCGATTCCGAAAAGAATGCTCCATTTACAAATCTTCATAGACTGTCCCTCCGTATTACAGAATCTAATCGGATTGTAAAGAAGAAAACTTAAACGGACTTTAAGATTTTTTAATATTCACAATGACAATTCCCGCACTGATTAAAAGAAGTGCCGCGAAATACCTGATTCCCAGGACTCCTGTTTCTTTCAGCAGAATTGCCGACAGAATGACACCGATTACCGGATTCATGAAGCCGAAAATCGAAATTTTGGAGAC
>DLBG01000069.1:0-4346 GCA_002494135.1 Lachnospiraceae bacterium UBA7027 | reverse complement strand
GCCAGATACAAAAGGATTCCGATTGCGGGAAGATACGAAACTTCCGGGGAATCGGGCGACGTACCGTTTAATAACAAAACGCCCGACTGACCGAAAATCGTCATGATCAGACCGCCCATCGCAAACTGATAGCCGCTGAACAGCACCGTATCATGGTCTTTTGCGTATTTTTTTATCATATTCGAGGAAATGCCGTAGCAGAGTGCCGACATGGCGATAAGACCGTCTCCGAGCGGATGGAACGTAAACCCTTCCTGCGTGATGTTAATCAGGATAATGCCGGATAGTCCGAGGATGCATCCGAGAATTTTTCTTACGGTAAAATTCTCCGTACGGAAGAAAAAGCATGCGACCAGAATGGCAAAGAAAACCGTCAGTGAATCGACAACCGCGGAGTTCACTCCGGTTGTGTGTGCCAGGCCGATATAAAAGAAAATATACTGTCCGATGGTCTGAAAAAGGCTCAGGAAAAAGATTTTTCCCCATTCGTCCTTCTTCGGGAAAAGGAATTTCTTCTTCATCAGGCTTCCGATTCCGATTACCAGAAGGCCCGCTAAAAAGAAGCGGATTCCCGCAAAACGGATGATTCTCCAGGTATCATCCGATGCGATATTCCATAACGAATATCCGATTTTAATTCCGGAGAATGCACTGCCCCACAACGTGGAACAGAGCATTACACCGAGGATTGTCAAGATTTCTTTTTTCAGGGAAGACTTAGATTTCTTTCCAGGCATATTTCATGTATTCACCTCAGCCGTATGCTTTCCGGCATTCCGGCCCCGTGTTTCATTGTTTTTTGTATCAACTCTTATTCTACCTTATCTGGGACCAAATAAAAACAAAAACCTGTTGCTACTCTCTGTTTTTCAAAACTTCCGACGGGTTCACCCGATTCAGCTTCGCCATCATAAACAGATTGATTGCTTCATAGGTTGCCAGGATTCCGGCAAAAATCAAAACATACAGATACCATGGGAACTCCAGATGAATGGCGCACGCCACGTTTCCGATAAAGGAGGGGAAAATCGTATCCATAAACCATTTTGACGCCGGCACCGCAATTACCGCCGCAAACAGAATCATCAGCCGGTTTCCGTCCAGATAAAGTTTTTTGATCTCTCCTTTGCGGAAACCGAAGATTTCCAGTAAGGAGATCCCGAAAGACGACCGATCAATCATAACCGCAATCATCAAATACATAACCAGTCCGAAGATTACCACCGAAGCTCCGATCATAGTTATAAACATACTGCTCATAAGCTTTAAGAAAATACCTGCCGCTTTGTCGATGTCCTCTTTCGAAGTGACCGAATAAATCCTGCCTTCCTCGATTTCCAGTTCGTGGTCGGACATCACCACATTGTAGTAATCATCGTCTTCCCCGAACAGATCACGCATGTCATCGATATCCATAAATACCGTAAGTCCGACGGAATACGGCACGATGTCCGCTACCGTAAACGCGTAATCGATATCATTCGCCGTGTCCGAAAAAATGATTTTATCTCCGATCCCCACATTGTATCGTACCGCCACCGAATCGCTGGCTACGATTTTATTCTTTCCGGGAACCGTTTTCACGTTGATGTACGGGTTGTCGTCATCAATTCCCATAATGGTGATGTCGAGATTAAAACCGTACTGTTCTTTTTTCAGTGTCTGTACATAAAGCGGTTCTCCTCCCTCGGGCGGCTCTTTTGTCGGGTATTTGTAGTTGTACATATACTGATATTTGACATCTTCACTGTTTAAGCGCCCCGCGCTTTCACAAAGCACATAGCAGTCAAGTCCCATCATCAGTACCAGAAGGGAAATCAGCATACCGAACAGGATGGTCAGTGCGGTGCGGATCTCCCGAAGCATCTGACGGGTTCTGTATGTGTTGATAAAATTCATTTTACCCAGTTTGATATTGTTCCTGCGGCCGACTTTCTGCTCGTTACGAAGCAGTGACAGTGCCGTTCTCGAAAGGCTTTTGTTGATTACGATATAATTTACGAGCGCGGAAACAAGAGGCGGCATGGCAACCGCATAGATGATTAAATAAAGCGGTACCATCATGCCGAACCATGGCACGGAATAATAACTGTAGGTGTCTCCCATCTGCGTATCGGAACCGAATTTACAAAGTCCAAGAAGGCCTCCGCACAGTCCGCCTAAGAAGCAGACTAAGGTCGGCAGGGTAATGTAGTGGGAAACCAGTTCTTTCTTCCTTACCCCCAGGGAATACAGTGCTCCGATGACGCTGCTTTCGTTCTGAATCTGGTGAATGACAAAGACGGATAACACGTAGGTAAAAAGCACCATTACGATGACGCCCGCCAGCAGTCCGACCGAGCGGTTCATCTGAAGATCTCCCGCCGCGCCGCCGATACGGTTGTTCTCGTCTTTTAACATAAACGCCGTAATATTGTCCGGAGACTCCGAGAAAATCTTATCAAGCATCTCGTCCGACTGCTCTTTTAAATCCTTGACACCGTCCCTTAATTCTTCAACTCCGTCCTTTAACTCACCGACGCCGTCATCCAGCTCGACGCATCCGTCATATGCGGCCTTCGTTCCGTCCGAAAGCTCCTTTGCTCCGTCCGAGAGTTCCTTCGCGCCTTTGGACAACTCTTTCGTTCCGTCCGTAAGTTTATCGGTTCCTTCTTTTAATTTGCCGACACCTTCTTTTAACGAGCCGGCCCCTTTGTCGAGTTCTCCGGACCCGCTCACGGTTTTGTCGATTCCTCCGGTCAAATCCGCGGAACCTTTCTCAATCTTCTCCACCGCGCCGGTATATTCTTTCAGACCGTGCACAAACAGTGCAATCTGATCCAGACTGTCTTTTAAGTTTTGAATCGAAGCCGGGTTCTGACCGTACATCTGCAGCGTGTTTGCAAGGCCGGTTAAAACCGCGCCGTAATTATCCGGCGTTAAGGTAACCGGTGCCATTCCGAACGGCACAATTGCTGCGTTTACCATATCCTGTGCGGCACTTAAATTCGCCGCAAAGACGGCATCCGCACCGCCGTTTACCGCACCGTTGTTTTTCTTTAATTCGCCCAGTGCTTTTTTTAAGGAATTCGATCCGGTCTGAACCTGTTTTAAGCCGTCATGTAACGATTTGGTTCCGTCCTTTAAACTGCCTGCTCCGTCGTATAATTCACCGACACCTTTTTGCAGTTCCACGCTTCCGTTTTCCAGTTCTTTGGCGCCGTCCGCAAGCTTTTTACTTCCGTCGTAAAGTTCTTTCGAGCCGTCATAAAGCTCTTCCATTCCGTCCGTAAGCTCTTCGGTACCGTCTTTTAATTCCCCGACACCGTCGGCCAGTTCGTTCACTCCGTCGACTAAATCATCGATTCCGTCAGCGATTTCATCCCTCTTTCCGTAGGTATCCTCAAGCATTTCCTGATAGTACGGATCATCCACTTTTTTATAGTCAAAATCGAAATCCTTTACCATCTCCTTGAATTCCGTTGCGGTATGATCTCCCAATAAAAACGCATAAGTAAGCTCCTCGCTCGCACCGCCGTTTTTCTTAATCTCCTCATACCCTTCTTTTGTCAGAAAAGCGGTTCCGAATGTGGAAGAATCGATAATGGTATCCGACAGTTTCCGGTAGGGTGCATCATAATCCACGCTGCTTCCGGTTCCTGTAATTCTGTATTCTTTTTCCCCGATTTCGATTGTGCCGCCGACCGAATACCGGTTCTCTTCGGCAAACCGTTTTTCCAAAACAATCTCATCGGCGGCTTCCGCGAGCCTTCCGCTATCCAGGGCCACCTTGTCTATTTTCTCGCGGTTTACAAACATCCGGATTACGGAACCGTCTTTGAGAATATATTCAAAACTGAAATGCGGCTCTATGGTATATCCCGCATCTTCGATTTCTTTCATCTGTTCTTCGGTAAACGGGGTAAAGGTGGTAATCTGTCCGTCCTCGAGAACGCTTTCGGCCTGGTTTCTTTCCGTTCCGCGAATGACGCGCTCCGCGGCATCCACAATGGAAATAATCAGATACATGCAAAACGTAATCAGCAAAAAAAGGGAGAGGTACCTGAAAAGATTCGCCTTTAAATCTCTCGGGTATCTTTTCATTAAAATTTTTCTCATTACAGATCCTCCAATTCGGACGCAGGAACGCGAACTTCATTTTCATACTCTGTTTTTACGAGACCGTCTTTTAAATAAATCACCTTATGTACCATGTTTTTGATGGAGTTGTTATGCGTCACGATGATCATCGTGGTTTTGTATTTTTCGTTGATCTCCTCCAAAAGCGTGAGAATGTCACGGGATGTGTTCGAATCCAGCGCGCCGGTCGGTTCGTCGCAAAGCAGAAGTTTCGGATTCTTGATTAA
>DLBG01000127.1:9947-20827 GCA_002494135.1 Lachnospiraceae bacterium UBA7027 | reverse complement strand
GCCGCAGAAAAAGAACCCGGATATTGCCGAACTGGTTCGTGGAAAAACAGGCCGTGTTTACGGCGATTTAATGGGCCTTCTTACGACCATGAAGAGTCTGCCTCTGGCATACAATAAAGATATGCAGGAAGACAAGGAAGGCGCCTTTGATGCGTTCGATACCGTGAAAGACTGCCTGCACTTATTCGACGGAATGTTAAAAACGATGCGTTTTTGTAAAGATGTCATGGAAAAGAGCGCGATGATGGGATTTACCAATGCAACGGACGCAGCCGATTACCTGGTAAAGAACGGCGTGGCCTTCCGTGATGCGCACGGAATTATCGGAAGTCTTGTCTTAAAATGCATTGAAAAAGGCTGTTCCATCGAGGATTTAAGCTTAGAAGAGTTAAAATCCATTAGTCCCGTATTCGAAGAAGATGTCTATGAGGCCATTTCCTTAAAGACCTGCGTCGAAAAAAGACTGACCAAGGGTGCACCGTCTGCGGACGCGATGAAAGAAGCAATCGAACGGTATGAAAGCCTTTTAAGTTAGTGTTTTCTTTACAAATGAGATAAGAGAGTTTATATTATTTGTTATATTTCAGAAACGAAGACAGATAGGAGAGAACTATTATGAGCGAAAAATTAAAAGTCGGTATTTTAGGCGGAACGGGAATGGTCGGACAGCGTTTCATTTCCCTTCTTGAGAATCATCCCTGGTTTGAGGTGGTAACCATCGCAGCCAGCCCCAGAAGTGCCGGTAAAACATACGAAGAGGCAGTCGGCGGCCGTTGGAAAATGACCACTCCGATGCCGGAAGCGGTAAAGAACATCATTGTAAAAGACGTAAACGACATCGATGCGGTTGCAGCGGAAGTGGATTTTGTATTCTCCGCTGTGGATATGACCAAAGATGAGATCCGTGCAATCGAAGAGAAGTACGCAAAGGCGGAAATCCCCGTTGTTTCCAACAACTCCGCGCATCGCTGGACCCCCGACGTACCGATGATGGTACCCGAAATCAATCCCCAGCATGCCGAAGTCATCGAAGCACAGAAGAAGCGTCTCGGTACGAAACGCGGTTTCATTGCGGTAAAACCGAACTGCTCCATTCAGAGCTATGCACCCGTTTTATCCGCATGGATGGAATTCGAGCCTTATGAAGTAATCGTTTCCACCTATCAGGCAATTTCCGGTGCCGGAAAGACCTTCAAAGACTGGCCCGAGATGGAAGGCAACATCATTCCTTACATTGGCGGCGAGGAAGAAAAGAGTGAGAAAGAGCCGTTAAGAATCTGGGGTGAAGTAAAAGACGGACAGATTGTGCCTGCCGATTTTATCAAAATATCCAGCCAGTGCATCCGTGTTCCGGTATTAAACGGACATACCGCTACGGTATTCGTAAAATTCAAAAAACAGCCGACCAAAGAGCAGTTAATTGAAGCAATCCGTAGTTATAAGGGACTTCCTCAGGAACTGAACCTTCCTTCCGCACCGAAACAGTTTATCCAGTATCTGGAAGACGACAACCGTCCTCAGGTTGCTTTGGATGTTGATTTCGAAAACGGAATGGGAATCTCCGTCGGACGTATCCGTGAGGATTCCATCTACGACTGGAAATTCGTGGGACTTTCCCACAACACCGTTCGCGGTGCCGCAGGAGGTGCTGTACTCTGTGCGGAACTTTTGAAAGCAAAAGGATATATCAGCGCGAAATAAAATCTAAAAGGAATGGCTATGCTTCAGGGAAGAACCAATGAATTAAACAGTTTAAAAGAATTCTTTGATCGCTCCGAGAGCAGTGTCGTTATCCTTTACGGCGAACCATTATCGGGTATTTCTTCCCTTGTGCGGGAATTCGCGGAAGGGAAGAATACCACGTTTTTAACCGCCGTTCCCGCATCCTTAAAAGAGATTACCTATCTGTGGGCGAAGAATCTGAAAGCGGATGCGAATTCTTCCTTAGAAGACCTTTTTTCCGGTATTCTGTCAAATCAAAGCGACAGATCTTTTTCAAAAAAACTTCTTGTGATTTCCGATTTTCAATATGCATATGATGCGGATGCTTCTTTTCGTGAGGAGCTTTTCCGGTTCGTGGAGAAATTCCGTTACACAAACCGTGTCATGGTTCTTTTAACTTCTTCCAACACGGACAGGGTAGTGAATCAGATTGCGGAAGAATTAAGCAAAGAAGGCCGGAAAGCATCGTTTCTTGCCGTAAAGCCACTTCAGTATATTGATTTTGTATGTCTTTCGGACAATAAGGATTTCGATGAACTGTTGTCATTATATGCAATCACCGGAGGCTATCAGGATGCTTACGATTTTTTTGATTTTGATTTAAGCATCAAACGCCTGATTATCAGGAATTTTCTCGAACCCTCGGGGCCTTTCAGGCATTACGGGCTTGACGTGATCAAGAATAACCTGCGTGAACCCGCCTGCTATGCAACCATCCTTGCATCGCTTGCGGAAGGCAGGAACAAGTTAAACGATTTATATCTGCATACCGGCTTTTCCCGGGCAAAAATCAGTGTGTATTTAAAGAATTTAATCAATCTCTCCGTCGTAGAAAAGGTGGAATCCTATTCGACTCCCGGCGAAGAGAATACGAAAAAGGGAATGTACCGCATCAGCAATCCGATGGTGCAGTTTTATTTTACTTTCGTTTATCCGAATGAAAGTTTCCTTACGACAATGCATGAGGAGATCTTTTACAACACCTTTATCCGGGATTCCCTTTCCGAATACTGTATGGAAAGATTTCCCCGTGTCTGCGGTGAGTTCTTAAGCCTTATGAACGAGCGGGACATGCTGCCGATTCATTTTACAAAGTCCGGCGAATGGGTCGGTAAAATCGGCACCGTGGACATCATCGCGCAGGATAAGGAGCGGAATTTCCTGTTCGGTTTCTGCAAAAAGGAAGCCGGCAAATATACGTACGCCGAATATGAAAAAGCGCTGCAGTGCATGAAAGAAACCCATTTAAGTGCAGATTATATCTTCTTATTCTCCCTTGACGGCTTCGATGACGAGGTTTTTGCGGAGGCGGAGAAGAACGAAAGCATTTATCTGGTTGACCGGACGGATTTCTGATATGGCAAAAACGGTTCTGATTGCCGAGAAACCTTCCGTGGCAAAAGAATTTGCCAAGGTTCTCGGAGAAAAACTGAATAATCACGACGGATATCTCGAAGGTGAGCGTTTTATCGTCACCTGGTGTGTCGGACATCTTGTATCCATGTCTTATCCCGAGGTGTATGACGAAAAATATAAAAAATGGTCGTTCGATACGATTCCTTTTCTGCCGGAGGAATACCGTTACGAAGTCATCGGCGATGTAAAAAAACAGTTCGAAATCGTAAAAGGGCTGTTAACGCGTGACGATGTCTCCACCATTTATGTCTGCACCGACTCCGGACGGGAAGGAGAATATATTTACCGTCTGGTGCGTCAGGAAGCGGGTGTGAGCGGCAAAACGGAGAGACGTGTCTGGATCGACTCCCAGACTGAGGAAGAGATGAAACGCGGTTTAAAAGAAGCCAAGGATATCTCCGAATATGACCATTTATCCGATGCCGCCTATCTTCGTGCAAAAGAAGATTATCTGATGGGTATTAATTTTTCACGTGCCCTGACTTTAAAATACGGATTTCAGGTGAAGAACTATTTAAAGGCGGACCGGTGCGTCATTTCCGTCGGCCGCGTCATGACCTGCGTTCTCGGAATGGTGGTCAAAAGAGAGCGGGAGATCCGGGATTTTGAAAAAACACCCTTCTACAGGGTTTTAGCCAAAAACGAACTCTTCGGGCAGATAGTCGAAGGCGAATTCAAAGCGGTTGAAGGCTCAAAATATTATTTATCGCCTCTTCTTTACAAAGAAAACGGTTTTAAGAAAGAGGAAGATGCAAGGGAATGCATCGCGTATGTTTCCAAAACATCCGAATGGGAAAAAGAAGATTTTAAGACCGAAGCCGAGCTGATTTCCATAGAGAAAAAGCCCGAAAAGAAGAACCCTCCGCTTCTGTATAACTTAGCCGAAATCCAGAACGACTGTTCCAAGCTTTTTAAAATCAATCCGGACCAGACGCTTTCCATCATTCAGGAATTATACGAAAAGAAGCTGGTGACTTATCCCAGAACCGATGCGAGAGTACTTTCCACAGCCGTAGCCAAGGAAATCGACAAAAACATCCGGGGCCTTATGAATTATTCTCTGTGTGCGGATCTTGCAAAAGAAGCATTGGAACTCGGACTTTATAAAAAAATCTCTTCCACGAAATACGTAAACGACAAGCAGATTACGGACCATTATGCGATCATTCCGACCGGACAGGGCTTCGGGGCGTTAAGTTCCTTAAATCCGACTGCCACAAAGGTTTATGAGATTATCGTGCGAAGGTTTTTAAGTATTTTCTTCCCGGCCGCCGTATTTGACAAAATGTCCATCGTAACCGGCATGGAAGGTGAGAAATTCTTCACCTCCTTTAAGGCACTGAAAACCGAAGGATACTTAAAAGTTACGAAATATTCGTTTGCAAAGGATAACGCAAAAGACACCAAAGATGCCGAAAAGGCCGATTCCAAGGCAAAAGACGAGGACGAAAAAGAAGATTCCGACAAAGAAGAATCCCAGGAATTAAAAGTCGATGAGGAATTTTTAAAATCCTTATCCCGATTAAAAAAGGGGGATCGAATCCCCGTCACCGGTTTTACCATCAAAGAAGGAATGACATCGCCGCCGAAGAGGTATAATTCGGGAAGTCTGATTCTTGCAATGGAAAGTGCCGGTCAGTTAATCGAAGATGAAGATCTTCGCGCGCAGATTAAAGGAAGCGGAATCGGAACCAGTGCAACAAGAGCCGGAATTCTGACGAAACTTGTAAACAACAAATACCTGAATCTGAATAAAAAGACGCAGATTATCACGCCGACTCTGTTGGGCGAGATGGTGCATGACGTTGTATTAAACTCGATTAAATCGCTTTTAAATCCGTCGCTTACGGCGAGCTGGGAAAAAGGGCTTACCATGGTTGCCGACGGCTCCATCGGAAAAGACGAGTATATGGGGAAACTCAGCGATTTTGTGAAAAACAATACGAACTCGGTTAAAAGTCTTCGGAATCAGGACGAGCTTTTAAAATATTTTAATTACGCTTCTAAGTATTACAAAAAATAAATACATTCATTAAGAAAGGCAGGTACAAGCAATGTCCGAAGTACTCATGATCAAAAACCTTTACAATCTGGAGGAAACGATTGCGGCCGGAATTTTTGAGGGAAAGACTTATCCCTGGGAAGTTCTGCCGGAAATCAAAACCTTCATCATCACCCTCGGAGAATCCCTTCCTGCGGACAAATTCGACAGAAGAGAAGGAAACATCTGGATTGCGAAGAGCGCAAAGATTTATCCGAATGCAACGATTATCGGCCCCTGCATCATTGATGAGGATACCGAAGTCCGTCCCGGTGCTTTTATCCGCGGAAATGCAATCGTCGGAAAGAAGTGCGTAGTCGGAAACTCCACTGAACTGAAGAACGTAATTCTTTTCAATAACGTGCAGGTTCCTCATTACAACTATGTCGGAGACTCCGTTCTCGGTTTCAAGTCCCATATGGGCGCAGGCGCCGTTACCTCAAACGTAAAGAGTGACAAGACACTGGTTGTTGTAAAGAATAAAGATGAAAGAATCGAAACCGGTTTAAAGAAGTTCGGCGCAATGCTCGGTGACGAAGTGGAAGTAGGCTGCAATTCCGTACTGAATCCCGGTACCGTAATCGGCCGTCACTCCAATGTTTATCCGACTTCCAGCGTGAGAGGATTCGTTCCTTCCAATCATATTTTCAAAGATCCGCTTCATGTTGTGGAAAAGTATTCACTCTAAAGTGTTAAACCGATAAAGAATCTTAATAAAATATAAATCGATTTGTGGGAAAACCTATTGACAACACTATATTTTGTGTTAAGATATAGTTGTAGTTTTTTGAAGTATCAACTTTGATGTAGGAGGAGAATAATAAATGACTAAGAAAACTGCTAAAATCTTATTACACTGCACTTTCGTTGGCTGGTTAGTTGCTTTTATTGCTTACAAAGATCACGCTGATCTCGGCGGAAGAATGATTACTCAGGGTATGATTCTTTGGCTTATCGAGTGCATTCCCTGCGTTGGATGGATCTTTTCTTTAATCCTTTCCATCATGGCTATCGTTAACATCTCCAAGGGTGACGAAGATTACAAGTGCCCTGTTATCGGCGAAGCTAACTGGTTCAAGAATCTGTAATTTGTCGAATTAAGCAGATTAAAAAGGCCGTTCAAGTATTTGGACGGCCTAATTTATTAAATAAGATACGAGGAAAGTAATGAAAAAGAGAATTACCAAAATTACCGTAATCATCTGCGCATTCGTCCTGATGCTCCCGCTTTTTGCCTGCAAGAAGGGAAAAATGACCGTGGAAGATTATACAGTCAAAGCCAATGAATTCTATACCAAAGTACAGGATTACGATACCGCAATCAACAACATCGATCCCAAGAACGCAGATGCATGCAAGGAAATGTTAAAACAGCTGGATGCTCTTGATAAGGACGTGCAGGCATTTGCAAAGATCACTCCTCCCGAAGAGGTCCCCGATGCAAGAGCGCATGCCGAGAATGCCGCAAAACTGATGAGCGAGGCGGTGGCAAGCTTCCACAAGGCTCTCGACGGAGACGCGATTGATGAAACTGCTTTGGCGGATGCGAATTTTAACTACGGAAATGCCGTAATTGAAATCAAGAATGTCGGTATTGCGATGCGCAATGCCAAATAAAATCTGAAAATTGGAAGCAACATAAATGAACGGTGCAAATTTACTGGTTAAAGCATTAGAAACAGAGGGCGTAAGATATGTATTCGGTTATCCGGGGGTATCTATCTGCCCTTTTTTCGATGCACTTCATTCATCCGAAATCAAACCCGTACTGATGAGAGGCGAACAAAGCGCCGGTCATGCGGCTAACGGCTATGCAAGAGCCGGCAAAACCGTCGGAGTCTGCGCCGTGTCCTCCGGTCCCGGTGCCACCAATTTAATTACCGCAATCGCAACCGCTTTTGCCGACAGCATTCCTTTGATCTGCATTACCGGACAGGTCCCGATTGAGCAGATCGGAAGTGATATGTTCCAGGAAGCCGATATTCTCGGTGCAGCGGAATCGTTTGTAAAATATTCCTATGCCGTTCGTACGGCAAAAGATATCCCGCGAATCGTGAAAGAAGCGTTCCATATCGCATCCACAGGCCGCAAAGGCCCCGTTTTAATCGATTTTCCAGTGGATGTACAGAACATGGAAGGCGGAGCCTTTACCGAATACGGAACCGTGAATCTTCGTACCTACAAACCCACGTTAAAAGGGCATGCGGTACAGATAAAAAAGGTTTTGAAAGTTTTACAGGATGCAAAGCGTCCGATTCTCTGCGTGGGCGGAGGCGTTATTTCCTCGGGTGCCGAAGAGGCCGTTACAACCTTTGCCGAGAAATACAATCTTCCGGTTGTCAGCACGATGATGGGAATCGGCGTGATGAAGACAGACCATCCCCTTTATATGGGCATGGTCGGAAACAACGGCAAAAAATATGCCAATAAGGCAATGAACGAATCCGACCTTTTAATTATGGTCGGAGCCCGTGTGGCGGACAGGGCGGTAAGCCAGCCCGACCTGATCACCAAAGATAAAATCCTCGTACACATCGATATCGACCCGGCCGAAATCGGTAAAAACGCCGGCCCGTCGATTCCGATAGTAGGAGATGCCAAACTGATTTTTGATGAATTAAACAAGGCGGAACTTACATGTGATTTTAAAGACTGGTCCGACCGTTTGATCCGATACAGCAAAACGCGCGAAGGAAACTTACAGTCCACCGTAAAGTTCGTGGATCCGAATCTTTTGGTGAAAACCGTTTCCGAACTTTTGCCGGAAGACGGCATTTACATTGCGGATGTCGGCCAGAATCAGATTTATTCGGCATCCAATTACATCTACAAAGGCGGGATGTATTTTACTTCCGGAGGCATGGGGACAATGGGATATTCCCTGCCAGCATCCGTCGGAGCCTTTTATGCCAGGCCTTCGTTACCGATTGTCTGTGCAATCGGAGACGGCGCGATGCAGATGGTTTTATCCGAACTCGGACGTATAAAAGAGGATCAGCCGAATCTTAAAATCATCATCATGAACAACAAGAATCTCGGTATGATACGTGAATATCAGCACAATCATTACGATAACCGCTATACCATGGTTGATTTGGGTGACATTCCGGATTATTCCCTGATTGCCAAAGCATACGGAATTTCCTATAAACGTATTAAAACGAATAAGGAACTTAAGAATTTAGAAGCGGTATTTGCCGACAAGGCTCCGTGGGTCATTGAAGTCAGTGTGGATTCCGATGCCTTTTGCGTGAACTGAAGGCTTTTTGGAGGAATTATATGAAACGTATTTATTCCGTCTGGGTGGAAAACCGTTCCGGTGTACTTTGCAAAGTTGCCGGGCTGTTTTCAAGACGTTCTTACAATATCGATTCTCTTACGGTGGGCGAAACGCATGACAAGACCATCTCTTCGATGACGATTCTGTCCTCCGGAACCAGCCATACGCTCGAGCAGATTGAAAAACAGTTAAACAAAAAACTCGATGTCATTAAAGTGCGTACTTTTTCCGAAGAGCAGGCGATTTTAAGAGAAGTCATTCTGCTTAAAATCAAATATACTTCGGATCAGCGCCGTGAAATCATGGAAATCTGTGAATTCTTGAAAGCGGAGATTGTGGATGCCACCACAACGCATATGATTATCACGCTCTGCGATACGCCGGACCGGATCGAGAAACTTCTTTCGATGGTACGTAAATTCAACATCGTTGAAATTTCCCGTACCGGAACTCTGGCCATGCCGAAATGCGGTGACGGAGAATAGGAATGAAGAAGGGTGATTTAATTCTTCTTGTCCTGACTGCAGTCTGCACAATCGGTGTCATTGCGGGATTTCTGTGGTTTAAAAAACCGGCAATCGACTGCGTGGTTTACGAAAAAAACGAAGAAATCGGGCGGTATCCCTTAAATACCGATACAACGGTACGGATTGAAACATCCGACGGACATTACAACATCCTTAAAATCGAAAACGGAGAGGCATCGGTTTGCGAAAGTGACTGTGCCAATCAGATCTGCGTCAATACGAAAGCCGCAAACAAGGCGGGAGATACCATTATCTGCCTCCCTCATAAGATATCGGTCATTCTGGAGGGAAGAAGATGAAGAAAACCCTGCTTCGTGTAGCTTATCTCGGGATGTTTCTGGCTCTTGCCATGATTGTATCCTATGTGGAATTTTTAATTCCCGTGTTTCCGTCAATCCCCGGTATTAAAATCGGACTGGCCAATGCCTTTGTTTTAATCATTCTTTACCATATGGGCGCAAAGGAAGCCTGGATTGTAAATTTCCTGCGCGTGATTCTTTCGGCGCTTTTATTTACAAATTTCTATGCCCTGTCATATTCCCTTGCGGGAGCGGTTTTAAGCCTGCTTGTCATGACACTTCTTTACCGGAAAGAAAAGGTATTTTCATCAGTCGGTGTCGGCATGCTTGGCGGACTTGCCCATAATACCGGTCAGCTTATCGTGGCGTTTATTATCACAAACGCAAAAGCAATTCTTGCATATCTGCCCGTACTTCTCGTTGCCGGGCTTGTATGCGGGGCATTAACCGGGGGACTTGCAAAACTGTTAAACCCCGTCATGAAAAAAATCATGCACGCAAACGACTGATTCGTTTGTGCAAAAAAGGTCATCATTATGTATGCATATTTAAACGGCATTTTAGCGGATGCCGAAACGGACAATTTAATCATCGATGTGAACGGTGTCGGATACAACGTTCATGTATATGACTCCCGTGCGATGTTTTTACCTGCAATCGGCAGTGAAATCAAGGTATATACCTATACATCCGTCGGAGAGGACAAATTCATTTTATTCGGATTCCTTTCGAAAGAAGAGCTGGATTTATTTAAAATCCTCATCTCGGTAAACGGCGTCGGTCCGAAAAGCGCACAGGCAATGCTTTCCGCACTCGGCATCAACGAAATCAGGCGTGCGATAGTCGAAGAAGACGCAAAAACCATTTCCAAAACGCCGGGACTCGGTGCAAAGACGGCCGGTCGCCTGATCAATGACTTAAAAGATAAAATCACAACATACGACATCACGGCAACCGGTAAAAATACCGCAAAATCTCCCGCAGATTCCGACCTTTCGGTACTTACCAAAGAGCAGGCGGAGTGCGTAACCGCACTGGTCAATTTGGGTTACCAAAGACCCAATGCGAAAAAAGCGGTTGAAATGGTTGATAATTCCGCAGATCTTTCGACCGAAGATTTACTGAAAGCCGCTTTGAAAAATGTGATGTTTTTATAATACAGGGTACAATCATACAGGGTAGCAATCATGCCAAGAATAATCGAAACCAATATTACAACGGAAGATGCAAAAATCGAGCAGTCTCTGCGTCCGCTTTCCTTAACGGAATACATTGGCCAGGAGAAGATTAAAGAAGCGCTCGGAATTGCCATAAATGCCGCCAAAATGCGAAAAGACAGTCTGGATCACATCCTTTTGTACGGACCACCCGGACTCGGAAAGACGACCTTATCCGGCATTATCGCCAACGAAATGGGCGTTAATATCAAAATCACATCCGGACCCGCAATTGACAAACCCGGAGATATTGCTGCGATTTTAAACATGCTTTCGGAAGGCGATATTCTGTTTATCGATGAGATTCACCGCTTAAACCGTCAGGTGGAAGAAGTTTTGTATCCCGCAATGGAAGATTTCTGCATCGATATCATGATC
>DLBG01000127.1:0-9899 GCA_002494135.1 Lachnospiraceae bacterium UBA7027 | reverse complement strand
CATCGATATCATGATCGGAGACGGCCCCAATGCCAAAAGTGTGAGACTGAATCTGCCTCATTTTACATTAATCGGAGCAACCACGAGAGCTGGAATGCTGACGGCTCCCTTAAGAGACCGTTTCGGCATGATTGAAAGACTGGAATATTATTCTCCCGGGGAACTTTCGTTAATCATTCAGAATTCCGCAAGAAAACTCGGGATTGAAACCGATCCGGAAGGAGCTCTCGAAATGGCCAGGAGAAGCCGTGGCACCCCGAGACTTGCAAACCGGGTTTTAAAGCGTGTCCGAGACTATGCGATGGTCTGTGCGGATGGCGTCATTACCCTGCAGGTCGCAAACGAAGCTTTGAATATGCTGGATATCGACAAACTCGGCCTTGATCATATCGACCGCAACGTTCTGATGACGATGATTGAGAAATTCGACGGCGGACCGGTCGGACTCGAGACACTTGCCGCAACGATCGGTGAAGATTCCGGTACGCTCGAAGACGTTTACGAACCGTATCTTTTAAAGAACGGTCTGATTATCCGAACCCCCCGCGGAAGGGTTGTAACAAAGCAGGCCTATTCCCATTTTGGTCTTGAAGCAAAAGAGTAAAAAGTGTTATAATATCTGTGCGTAAATAAGCCGATTTCGGAGGTATGAATATGTCAACGAAAGTGGATACAGAGGTAATTGTAGGCGGTAAGGTCTTTACAATCAGCGGATACGAAAGCGAAGAATATCTGCAGAAGGTTGCTACCTACTTAAACGGTAAATTTAACGATTTTAACAAAGAGGACGCATTCAGACGTCTGACCATGGATTATCAGAGTCTGTTAATCCAGTTCAATATTGCGGATGACTATTTTAAGGCAAAGAATCAGATTGAGCTTTTAAACGACGAATTAAAGAGCCGTGAGGATGATCTTTGCAATATCAAGCACGAACTGATTTCCACACAGATTAAACTGGATAATCAGGAGAAGAATATCAATACCCTGAAGGCTGATTTAACCGAGAAAGAGAAGAAGATTATCCGCCTCGAAACCGAGTTAAAAGAGCGTGAACGCAAGGAAAGCAAATAAATCCCGATCAGTAAGCCGATGGAAAAATGGTTGAGTAAAATTAAAAAAGGCCCGGAATTGCTGGCTCCAGCCGGCGATTTTCAGGCCTTTTTAGGTGCCGTCAATGCCGGAGCGGACGCGGTTTATCTTGCCGCGGAAGCGTACGGGGCGAGAGCCTATGCGAAGAATTTTACGAAAGAAGAGATTCTTTCGGCGCTTCATTATGCCCACGCGCATGACGCAGCGATTTATTTAACCGTCAATACCCTGACAAAGGATTCGGAAGGTGACGGCATCAAAGAAATGCTTACGCCTTTTTATTATGCCGGTCTTGACGGCGTGATTGTGCAGGATCTCGGCGTTATGAGCTATATAAGGGATGTTTTCCCCAATCTTCCGATTCATGTCAGTACACAGGCTACCGTGACTTCCAGGGAAGGCGCAAGATTCTTTCAGGAGTTCGGAGCCACAAGAGTCGTCCCCGCCAGGGAGCTGACTCTGCCCGAAATTAAAGAAATCATTTCACTCGGCATAGAAACGGAGTGCTTTATTCACGGCTCGATGTGTTATTCGTATTCCGGGCAATGCCTCTTTTCTTCCTATCTGGGCGGACGAAGCGGAAACCGCGGGCGTTGTGCGGGTCCCTGCAGACAGCCGTATAACGATGCCTATGTATTATCCTTAAAAGACATGTGTACCGTCGAGCTTCTTCCGAAGCTGATTGATGCGGGCATCACATCTTTTAAAATCGAAGGACGCATGAAATCACCTGCCTATGCAGCCGGTGTTACGGCAATTTACCGTAAATACATCGACCGGTATTTAGCCGATCCGGATGCGGAATACCGGGTGGATCCGAAAGACCTGACAAATCTAAAGAATCTATATCTGCGAACGGATCTGCAGCGCGGTTATTATGAAAAAACCAAAGACAAGTCGATGGTCAGCATCACTTCGCCGTCCTACAACAAAACAGACGAAGACTTAAGTGCTTCGCTTATCGATACCTATTGCAGAAAAAAAGTTCCCGTAAGTATCCCCGCAAAGATTTCTTTTGTTACGGGCCAGAATTCCGGACTTGAATTCAGCTACCGGGGCAGGGATTATTCTCTTTCCGGCGACGAGGTTTTAACAGCAAAGAATGCGCCTTTAAATGCCGAAGATTTAAAATCCCGCTTTGCAAAAAGCTCGGAAGGATTGTTCTCTTTTCAGATTACCGAAGCGGAAGTATCAAAAGATGCTTTCCTTCCGATGGGAGCGGTAAATGCATTAAGAAGACAGGCGGAAGAGATGCTTTCCGAACATATTGATGATGCATATAAAATGCGGAAAATCAATGATTCCGTTTCTTTTTCCGTTAAAAAAAACCGCCTGACGGATTCAGAAATTAACGGGCTTGAAGATACAGATTCCGAAGTTGCCGGGCATAAGGATGCCGTTTCCGGTTTCGCACCGGACCCGGCAGAAGAATGCCTGTCTTTAAGAATCTTTGTAACGGACGCTTTGCAGGCAAAAGAAGTGCTGAAATCAGCATCCGAACTAAGCCGTGGAACCGATCTTGTAGTTCCCTATGGCATTTTTGAGGAAGTTTCGGATTTCTTTGGCGCATTTGGGAAAGTATCAAAATCCTTTGACACAAATACGGCAAAACCCGGTTTATATCTCGAACTTCCGTATGTTCTGCGATCGGGCAACCGCGACAGACTGCGGGAAACAATTTTAAAAGCAGAAGAATGTTCTTTCGTAAAAGGATATTATGTTAACCAGATGGATCAGTATGTCTTTTTACGGGATATCGGTGTCAGCAGAAAAATCATCGGAAATTTAAATCTCTATGTGATGAATTCCAGGGCCGGAGAGTTTGTTTTACAGTATCTCGACGGTTTTACGCCGGCCGTGGAGTGTTCCGCAAGGGAAGTGGAAGAGATTTCTCCCGGGGAGATTTTCTTCTACGGAAGGGTGCCTCTGATGCAGACGGCAAACTGTGTGAAACGCACACTTGACAAATGTGACAAAAACGAAGGTTTCTTCGATCTTAAAGACCGTATGAAAGCGCATTTTCCCATTTATTCGCATTGCAGTGAGAAAGTGTGTTATAATACAATTTATAATTCTGTGCCTTTGTCTTTGCACAAACACGCAAAGACGCTTTTAAACGACGGCATAAGGATTTATCAGCTTCATTTTACCGATGAGACGCCGAAGGAAGTACATTCGGTGATTTTATCGTGTCGGGATGTTCTTTTGGGCAATGAAGCAAAAAAAGTCTCTTACGAATTCACCAACGGACATTTCGTAAAAGGCGTTTTGTAGAGGATCAAAATGGCAAGTTTCATATCGGAGACATCCAACTATTTATTTGTCTGGATTATCCTTGCATATGTCATATCGAATATCATTGTGTTCTTCTTTAAAAATCCGGAAGATCACAAGCATTTCTATGCCTTCCAGTTCATTATCGCCATTCTGTTTCACGCGGTAGGGTACATTACCCTTTTTATGCGCTCGGAAGACATCAAATACTTCTTTTTCTTTGCATTCCAGGAAATTATCATCATTGCCATTATGGCAATCTATTTGACGCTGTATCCGTCCATCAGCCGGTTGCTTTTGAACAATATGATATTCTTTCTGGATATCAGTTTCGTCATTCTCGGCCGACTGGCGTTTAAGAATGCGTTAAGACAGTTCATTTTCACCATCGTTCTTTTGATCGTTTCACTGTTTATCCCGTTCGTTTATCAAAAGATTAAATTCTGGCGATCGATTCCGTACGCATATTGTGCACTCGGAATTATATCGCTTGCTTCCGTATGGCTGACAGGTACGGTTACTCACGGTTCCAAACTGATTCTTACTTTAAAATTGTTTGGCAACAATTTCCGTTTCCAGCCTTCCGAATTTGTAAAACTGTCCATGATTTTCTTTATGGCGGCTTTGTTTTCCCAGAAGAAAAACAAATTAAGATTCCTTCTGGGCGGTCTTTTCATGCTGGTACACGTTATGCTGCTGGTACTGGAAAAAGACCTGGGCTCTGCCGGAATCTATCTGATTACCTTTTTCTTTATGGTATTCTGCGCAACGGCATCCCCGTTCATTCTTCCGGCCGGAGCAGCGGTCGGCGCGGGCGGATTTGCGTTTGCCTATAAAGAATTCGCACATGTCCGGATTCGTGTCAAAACCTGGTTAAATCCGTTTGAAGATGTTGAAAATACCGGCTGGCAGCTTTCGCAGTCCTTATTTGCAATCGGTACCGGCGGATGGTTCGGTATGGGACTTTTCCAGGGATATCCGAAGTCAATTCCGTATGTCGAGGAAGACTTTATTTTCTCCGCGATCGGAGAGGAGATGGGCGTACTGTTTTCCGTGCTTTTGATTGCACTTTATCTGTTTACGGCCCTTCATATCATTCGCTACAGCTACCGTGTAAAATCGACCTTCCATCAGTATCTTTTATTCGGTTTTGCCATCTGTTTTGCCGTACAGGTTTTCATTACCATCGGCGGCGGAACGAGACTGATTCCCTTAACCGGTGTCACCCTGCCTTTGATCAGTATGGGTGGTTCGTCCCTTTCGACCACCATTTTAATGTTCTCCGTCATCCAGGCCATTTACGTAAAGGAATTTAACTACAAGAACCTTTCCAAAGAGAAAGTTCATCGTATCGAAGACAGAGAAGACGAAGAGTGGAGCTTCGAGGAAGACGATGACGACGAAGACGAGGATGAGGATTACGAGGCCGGCGAATACGAAGAAGACGAATACGAGGAAGACGGATACGAAGAAAGTGAAGAAAACGCAGGCAAAGAAAGCGTAGTCGAAGGAAACGAAGACGAGGAAAATAAAGACGAAAACGACGAAGACGACGAAGACGAAAGCGACGAAGACGAAAGCGAAGAAGACATCTATAAAAAATACGGTGTCATAACCGGCAATACGGATCCCGGAGAAGCAAAACCCGTTTGGAAAATGCGCAGTACCGGGCGAATCAACAAACCCGAATTTGTGGATGATGAGCTTTTATCTTCCCCCACGGTCGACTTATCCGTAGTCAACGAAGAAGTGAAAAAGCGTGAAATGATAGAGGATTTTAACTTTGAAGAGATTTGACAGGCAATACTGGATCAACGTATTAAAAGCACCGCAGTTCTGGACCGGGCTTATACTGTTTGCCATGTTCACGGCACTGATTGTAAACATTGTTTTCTTTGTCGGAAACAAAAGCTACGACATTATCAGTGACGAGCACAATCCCAGGCAGGCGCTTTTGGGCAATCAGAACGTGCGCGGTAATATTTTATCCGCCGACGGCGAAATTCTGGCCTGCACAAACGTTACCGACGAATCGGAGACCAGAATCTATCCCTACGGGGACATGTTTGCTCATGTTGTCGGTTTTTCCACCATGGGTAAAACCGGTATCGAGAATTCCATGAACATGAATCTGGTTACTTCAAACGCATCCCTGGCAACAAAGGTCGACAACGACATCACCAGAACAAAGGACAAAGGCGATACCGTTGTAACCACATTAAGCGTTCCGATGCAGGAATGCGCCTATAAAGCGCTCGGTGTTTACAAAGGAGCCATCGTCGTCAGCGAAGTAAAAACCGGCAGAATTCTGGCCATGGTTTCCAAACCCTGTTTCGATCCGAACAATATCGAATACGAGTGGGAAGACATCGTCGAAGATCCCGATAATTCGGTTCTTTTAAACCGTGCCACACAGGGCCTGTATCCGCCCGGTTCCACATTTAAAATTCTCGATGTTTTGGAATACGTCAAAGAACACCCCGATACGCATGAAAGCTTTGCGTACCAGTGCAACGGCTCTTTCCCCTATGAGGGACGTAAAATCACGTGTTTTCACAATTCCGTGCACGGATACGAGAATTTAAGACGTGCCTTTGCACAGTCCTGTAACTGTGCTTTTGCTTCCATTTCCCTGGACCTCGACCGCGAAAGATACGATAAAACCTTAAAAAGTCTGCTTTTTGATTCGGATCTTCCGTTAGACATCGAATACAACAAATCGCATACTCCGATTCAGGTCGGGGCTTCCGATATCGACGTGGTGCAGGGCAGTATCGGTCAGGGTAAAACGCTGATGACTCCGATGCACATGAATATGATTACGGCCTGCATTGCCAATAAAGGATCGATGATGAAGCCGATGCTCGTTGACCGGATTGAGAATTTTAACGGCGAAGTCATGAAAACCTATCAGCCGACCGTCTATGCAAATCTGATCGATGAGAAAACCGCAGCCATCGTTTCGGATTACATGCATTCCGTAATCACGGAAGGTACAGCATCCGCACTGAGAAACGTAGGCTATACGTCGGCCGGCAAAACCGGATCCGCCGAGATTTCCTCAGGCTCCGACAATTCCCATTCCTGGTTTACCGGATATGCGCCTTATGAAGATCCCCAGGTCTGCGTCACGATCATATTCGAAGGAGCCGGTACCGGAGCCAGCTATGCCGTACCGATGGCAAAGCGTTTGTTTGATTGTTATTTTGAGGAAAATTCACAAGAATAGTTGCCTTTTTTCTCAAAATTCTGTATAATTTTCAAGGATGGGGAACTATATTTGGGGGAGGTATCCTGCATGATACATATTTTATTTGGCAATTTTTTAAAAAATGCCGGAAAGCTCAGTGCAGAGCAGCTTTCTCATGTTTATGAGGAGCAGAAAAAGGTTCGCGTAAAACTCGGTCTGATTGCGGTTTCCGAGAAAATGATGAGCCTTGAGCAGGCGGACGAAGTCAACAAGCTTCAGTCCACACTGGATAAACGTTTCGGCGACATCGCCGTTGAAAGAGGATATCTTACCGATGAACAGGTCGGAAGACTTCTCGGCAAACAGGGTAACCTGTATCTTTCCTTTGTTCAGGAAATCACCAATGAAAACTTAATGACCCTTGAAGAGGTGGAAGAAGAGTTCGCGAAATTCCAGAAAGAACTTGGCTTTACCCAGTCCGACATGGATCTTTTAAAGAGCGGCGACGCGGATTTAATGATTCCGCTTTTCCTGCCTCTTGAAACGGACGAACTTCAGAAGAATCATATTCTGGTTTGTGTAAAGACGCTGATGCGTCTGATTGACAACGATTTATATATCGACAAAGCATATAGAGCAAGCAGTACCGATACCGTAAACTACGCCCTTCAGGAACTGAAAGGTGACGGTGAAGCATTCCTTGCGTTTTCCGGAGAAGCAGATGCGCTTCTTCCGATTGCAAGTAAATTCGGTGAAGAGGACTTTAAAAAAGTCGATCTCGATGCCCTTGACGCCTGTGCCGAGCTGATTAACTGCATCAACGGAATGTTTGCTTCCGACTGTGCTCCGAAATTTAATATCGATATGCTTCCTCCCGTTTATGCGGAAGGTAAATTTGAATTAAGCGCAGGTAAAATCGACGGTCTCTGCGTCCTTCCCGTATATGTAAAGGGCAACAGAGTGAATGTTGTATCCGCGTTCCGTGATAAAATTATCGCTAAGGGGGTTAACTGATATGGCAAAAATTCTGATTGTGGATGATTCCAGAACATCCCGTAAAATCTTACGAGGCATTTTGGAAGGAGCCGGACACGAAATCGTAGCAGAAGCCGTGGACGGACAGGACGGAGTGGATAAGTACCAAGAATTCTCCCCGCAGGTTGTGACCATGGATATCACAATGCCGGTTATGGACGGATTGGAAGCACTTCGAATCATCAAAGAAAATGACAGCAAAGCGAA
This sequence comes from Lachnospiraceae bacterium UBA7027, assembly GCA_002494135.1. Taxonomy (GTDB): domain Bacteria; phylum Bacillota; class Clostridia; order Lachnospirales; family Lachnospiraceae; genus UBA3766. The sequence continues at coordinate 2,101 of DLBG01000127.1, read as the reverse complement.
AGTCATTATGGTTACGGCTGCAGGTCAGCAGAATAAAATGATGGATGCCATTAAACTTGGGGCTTCCGAGTTTGTTACCAAACCTTTCGATGCAGAAGCCATCTTAAAGATGGTTGAGAAGTTAAGTAAGTAAAATTAAGCCCCCGTAAGTACGCGGGGGCTTTTCCATGCGCAGGAATCCGATGAAATTTTCAACGAATGTATATGTAGACGAAAACAGCAAAAAAATCCTTACGAAAAAGAGGCTTTTTTCTTTGAAAGAGAAGAAACTGTACAAGCTTCCTCTTATTTGCATTTACATTCCCGCAAACGGCGATCGGCCGGAATTCACGGAGATTTCCAATCTCATTTATCCGTATTTTCAAAGAAACGAGCCTATTGTCATCGGCTTTGCAGGAAGCGAACGTCCTGCAATCGCCATCGTAAAACATTTCATCAAGGAAGTTTATAAAGCAGATGCAAATCTCGCATACAAAGAATATGTTCAGTCTGTGGGCACAAATGACGGATTTACGCCGAATCAGAACTATGTACTGATTGACAACGACGAAATCAAAAAAGAATTCGACGAAATACTTCCCGCCGAGGAAGAATTGCCTTCCGAAGAAAAGGAGACGTAGCAAATATGGGTGTATTTTTAACCATCTTAAAAATCATCGGCTTCGTCCTACTCGGAATCCTGGCTTTGATTCTGTTGATTTTTGCCGTGATTCTGTTCTGGCCTTTCTTTTATAAGATTGAGGCGTCGTATTACAAAAAGGACCCGAAGGCGAAATTCCAGTTAAGTTATCTGTTTCACGCAATCCGTATTATCATCAAATACGAAGACGGGGACCCGCTCGTACAGGCAAAAGTCCTTTGGTTTACGGTCTTTGAAAAGAACATCCTGGAATTAATCAAAGGGGAGGAGGAGACGGACGAAGGCGAAGTCGCCCCGGATCTCCCTGACGATTTAAAACCGGACGATTCCGGCGCGGAAGATAAGAACAATACGCAAGGAACCGGGGACACCGGCGAAGAGGACGAGCCCGAGCCCGAAATCGACGAACTGACCGACGAAGAAATCGAAAACTACATGAAGTTTGGGAAAGCTCCGAAGATCAGGTTCCCGAAATCGGTTGATGAAATCTATAATAATGTCGAAAAATTCTTTCAAAAAATTGCGGAAAAATGGTATAATATCAAACGGAACGTCACCGATCTTCAAAAGAAGGTACGTTACTATACCAAACTTATAAAATATTACTGGCGGCTTCTTCATCATAAGAGCGTGAAACCCGCGTTTTTAGTCTTAAAGAAGATCATTATCGGCATGATTAAGCATATAAGGCCCAGGAAAGTCCGTATTTACATTCATTACGGAGCAGACAATCCGGCCGATACCGCCAAGGCGGTTGCCTATTACAGCATGATTTATCCGTATTTCCCGAAGCAGATTCGGTTTGATGCGGATTTTAACAATAAAATCATGGAAGGCGAAGGATATCTCAAAGGCAGATTCCATGTAATCGTATTCGTATTCTTCGTTTTACGTGCATTTTTAAGCAGAAATGTAAGAAAAGTCGTTGCACTGATCATCAGGGAGGTTAAAAGACATGGCAAATAATACGAATTTTAACGGCGTTGTGGATTCACTGTTAAACGGAATGGACGGATTCTTATCATCCAAGACCGTTGTCGGCGAGGCAACCCACATTGACGATACGATTATCATTCCGCTTGTGGATGTTTCATTCGGTATCGGTGCCGGCAGCGCAAACGGAGAGAAGTCCGGAGGCGGATGCGGCGGTATGGGTGCAAAACTTTCTCCGTCGGCAATTTTAGTAATCCATGAAGGACGCACGAAACTTGTCAATATCAAGAACCAGGATACTATGACGAAGATTATCGACCTGATTCCGGATCTGGTAGACCGCTTTAAGGAAAAAGGAAATCCTTCCAAGATTACGGACGACGAAGCAAGAAAGATTGCGTTGAAAAAAGAAGACGAAGAGTAAAATTCCGAAAGAGAACCGGATTAAAAAGTAAATTTTTATCTCTGCAAAAGAGTACAAAAAAAAGAACCGAAGCAATTCGGTTCTTTTCATGTTCATCATTAAAA
>DLBG01000025.1 GCA_002494135.1 Lachnospiraceae bacterium UBA7027 | reverse complement strand
CCGCAATCGCATTTTTAAACGCATTCAGTTCGTCCGGATTGTTTGTATTTAATTCAAGTAATTCCGGATACTTCTCTTTCAGTACTGCCTTGACAGCCTGTTTGAATGCTTTGTCCACCTTATTCTGTGAATAGCCGCTTTCTATACCCAGGTGATGGGCGTATCTGAGCGGGTCGAAATAAGGAGAAACGGAAGTCATACCCTGATACAGTACAATTTCGGCTAACCGTTCATACAATGCTTCCTTATTCTTCTGATTATCGCTTCGTAAAATACCTGACAGGGTGTTGTCCGCTCTCTTTTCGATTGCATCCGCTTTCAGTCCCGCAACATTCTCCGAAGTCAGTCCTGCAACAAATGCATAGTAAGAGCCATGGTACTTTTCAATATTCAGCAAATGATTCATGCGATTATTCGTGAGCTCGACCGTTTTGATTTTTTCGGTTACTTCCCATTTGTTAAAGCACAGTTCCTTATTATGCTTTGCAAATGAAGTAAAGGCCGGATTGGTTGCAAGGGAGGCAATTCTTTCATCAGCTTCGCGGATTCCCTTTAAGTCTTCGAGTGTACCGATTCCTTCCCGAATCTTTTGCTGATAGCGGCTTACAACGTATTCTTTGGCAAGAAGGTAATCCTCCTGCGGCATACCCTGGGGAACCGGTTTCGCTTTCAGTTTTTCGATTTCCGGATTCAGTTCGTCGGCAACGTATTTCTGCTTGTAGTAATTGTCATCTTTCTTATTCAGAATCGGATAGTTTGCTTCCATTGTTTCAAGGGTTCTTCTGACTTTATCGAAAGAATAATCCTTAAAATTGGTACATTCCACAGCGGTTAAATTGCACTCGAACCCTTTTCGTAAACGAAGGTATTTTTCCTTCAGATCCGGAGCGATTTTCTTTGTGTCTTTCGAAATGTCCACTCTGGTCTTCGCATAGGTACCCCATCTTCCGACGAACAATCCTGTATGCGTTTTCTCGTAATCCTCGGCTGCCTTTCGTAACTGATCAAACTGATCAAGGATGGTAGCCTTATTGAATTGGTTTTTGTGTTCATCGGAGAAAATCTCAATCAGATTATTTAAAATTCTGGTCAGATTAAGATATTCATCCGTCTTTCCTTCCGTCGGTACATCCGCTTTGAAATTAGCTTCCGGATTTACCTGGGTTGCGGCCAGTCTTGCCTTCAAAGTATTCAGTTCGTTTAAAAGATCTTCCCGGCCGGCTTCGTAAACATGAACCGCATCCGCAATTTCAATCATCTTTTCGTTTTTCAGGCGAATAAGCTGTGCCGGTACTTCCACAAGTTTTTCACCTTCAATTTTAAAGGAGCGGAGTTCAATCTCATGACGTCCCAAAGCCATTTCCTTCAGGATCTCGGCACGATAGTATTCTTCTTTTAAATCCTCATCCGTTACGGATGCGTATTTTTCGCCCCAGATTTCCGAAGGTTTTTTGCCGTCAATCAAAACCAGATCGGAACCACGGATTCCGAGAAACGCACTGATTTCCAGTCTGTCGGCATTGAAAATGCCTTTTTCGTTATCGGAAATATAATGAGCGATATGGTCCGCTGCGCTTAATTTCTTATCTTCTGCTTCGATTTCGGTATTCATGAATTTCTCCATGGCTTCGAAATCACCGTCGGGAACTTCCATTAACTTCTTTACCGCCGGATTGTCATATTCCAGGTTGGTTGCAAATACGGTGGCATTACCGTAACCCTTTGTGTAAAAGAGATCCTTTCCATCTGCCTTGGCACTTTCGATAACAGGTTTGATCTCCTCTTCGAATTGATCGGAATCCCCGAGCATATAGGAAACGGCCGAATGCGTATTATCCGGATTATTCTCCAAATATTCGTCGATTCTTCCGGAAACACAGGCTACGAAGTTTTTCTGATACAACGCTTTCACACCCATACTCTTTGCAATTTGTCCGAACGTCTTTCCGTTATAGGAGTTCAGCGTATTTTTGGCAACGGATCTCAATAAGGCATCCACAACCATCTTCTCCCGGAAAGATGCATAACTTTTTTTGGCTATCATGGCTTTCGGGCTTCTTTGTGTGGAATTCACGAAACCGTATCCGCTTGCAAAATCATCCAGGGCACTGGAAAGCACCCACCAGGAATTTTTTAATTCACTGAATGCTCTTTCGCCTCCGAGATGCTTCTGCGCAACCTTTAGGGCATTTGTCTTTTTGTTATAGCCTAAAATCTTGTCCATTTCCTGGTCCACGTCGATACACAGCTGAACAATTACGGACAGTTCCTTGATATTCTTGAGAAGGTCCTGCTGATTTCTGTAATTTCCTTCCGGGAACTTACACTTCATAACGCCCTCCGTACCTGCCTTGTAAAGATCCGCCCAGTTTTTAAGACTTTTCTCAACCGCTTCTTTCGGCGCATTCTCACGATGCACACCGTTCTGTCTTACGAAAAGCAGAAACTCCTTGCGATACTCTTCGGAAAGATTGTATAAATCTTTGTTTTTAAGGTTATGGTTCTCGTCATATTCGGGTGTCGTGTTACAGATTTTGCTCGCTTCCAAAGGACTCAGACCTTTTTTTGCTATCACATAAAAGATAAACATTGTCTGCTGGGTTGTGGTACGATCCGAAGCGATACCTGCTTGATTAAATGCCTCTTTGGCATTAATTTCTTCGATAACCGGGACATCTTTTAAAACTGCATCGAAACGCTCTCCGCTTGGAGTGGTAGTCGTTACGACGCGGTCTTCCTTAAAGACAACGGGACTTCTTTTTTCAGCGAATAATTTTCCGCATGCACGCAAATCCTCCGTCTGATAGTAAGCAATGGAAGTATGGGCCTTTTCGTCAAAGCGATTGTACTCTTCGAGCGTTACATTCAGATCTGTGTCATCACTGTAAAATATCTCAAGGTTTGTTTTTGACTCCTTGATCTGATTCTCAATCCGTTCTTCTTCGGCCTTTCTCGCATCTTTTGAAGCCCGGGCATAATATTTAAAATAGTCTTTCGTATATTTACCGTCGGCGATATAACCTCCGAGTCTGGCTATATTCTTTCCTTCCAGGGCGTGCTTTGTGTTGCGCAGGAATTTTGCCGCATCGGTAACCATTTCATTGAACCGGGCGGGATTTAATGCGATTTCCTCACGCATCTGCTTTGCCTCTTCTGTATTCTTTCTTAAGGCATCCAGTAAGACAACTTCTCCCAAAAACCGGTAGGAGGTAATATAGGAAATTTCGGGGTTCTGCTCGTTTGCAATGTTCGCAATGGCCTGTTCCGGACTCACATCGGAGTTTTTATCGATATTGGCGATATAATTCATCAGACTGCCGGAATTTTGGGCGATTGTACGCCTTCTCTTATCATAGGAAACCTGTAATTCTCCCTGCTTATCCTCTGTTTTATGGAAGTCTCTGATGCATTTCTCCGGGTTCTCTCTCATATATTTCTGGAATACCGGATTGGCAGCAAGTTCCGCCACTTTCTCGTCAAAGTGTTCCATAAGTCTGATATCTTCAATCCTGTAGTAAGGTGCTTCCAGATTGGGATCCGGATAAATGAGTTCGTTAAAATATCCGAGAAGATACTTCTTTGCCTGTTCTTCTTCGGGCGTATACTTTTTATCGGATGCTTCCAGTCTTCTGTTTAAAGATTCCAGTTTCAGAGCCAGTTCCGATTTTACGAATTCCTTAAGGTATTTCGGATCTTTCATGTCCGGGACGCCCAAAGCCTTCAAAATATGGGGTTTATTCAGCATTTCAACAATTTTTGCATAGGAAGCATCCCTTGCTTTGGGTTCTTTTCCGTCGGATGCGGACATATCGTTGTTAAAGCCGCGACGCATCGCTTCGAATTCGTCCACAAGACCGGTTCTGCTGGCATCGGAAGCCTGAAGACGGATCTTACCGTTATCGGTACGGGGACCGAAAACACCGATATGAGAATCGTAGTAGATTCCCGCATATTTCTCCAGTACCTGCAGTTTGTCCTTAATCAACGCGGGAGAAACATCTTCTCCTTTAGCGTCTCTTACGAGTACATCAATGGCATTCTGCAATGCCTTTGTATAATTCTGATATTCCGTACTTCCCTCTTCGTCTCCTTTTCCGAAGTTGGCCTTACGGTTGCTCTGTGTAGCGAGCAGTTTCTCTTTTGTATCCAGAAGTCTGCTTAAAAGATCGTCACGCTTCGGGGCATAACTTCCTAAGGATTCAAACATTTTCAGTCTGACATCCTTGTCATAGCAGGCGATTTCCGCGGGCATTTCACGTACGCTGTCCATCAAAAATTCAAAACGGCGCATTTTAACCGTATGGGTTCCCTTGACGATTGCCTTCAGGATTTCAAGCCGGTACATTGACTCTTTTTCATCCGGATTCTGAATATCCGCATATTTTGAGCCCCACATCTGCTCTGCCGTTTTGTCTCCTTCCGGAGTTGCAATCAGGAAAATATCGCTTCTGTTATAATCAAAGAGTTTGGCAACTCTTCCGTAACCGGAAAGATAAATGCCTCTGGTCAGTGCACGCGTAACGACTTCTTCCACGGTAAATGTTTTGCCTCGATTGGTGCAGGTTTTGTTTCTGAGTTCCTTCATGGAAGCGGCATCATCACCGACCGTAGTCAGAAGCTCTCTGGCCGGAACGATTGAATCCAGAATTTTTACGGTAAAACTCAATCTTAAATTGGATTGTAATTCATTTTGTAACCGACCGTTGTTAACGGCATTGAAGCACTCTTCAAATTTCCTTTCGTAGGCCCTGATATTTTTGCCGAAAATCTGGGAAACCGCCAAATCAGGGGGAACAGAATTCTCCGTACCCTCTATGGCTTCATTACGCATCAGGTCACTGATTCCTTCGTAACGATCGATTCGCGGTCTCATATGATCCAGGAATTCTTTAATCGTCTTTCCCTTAAACTGCGCAAGTTCCTTATTGCAAAGATATCTGCTTTGAACAAGGGTTGCCACGGTGCGGAAATTAAAATCCAATTCCGCATTCTTGATTCCGGCAAAACCTCTGAAGAAAACTCCGGCATTGTTCTGGAGATTATAATAGAAGTCCTTCATATCCCAGTATGCTTTGTCTCCGCCGGCACATTTTGCAATATAAACCTGTCCGACACCTTGGGCGTCCATCATCCGGTTGGTTTCCTGAACAACATTAACGCTAAGGTAATTTAACATACTTAAGGTCCTGATGTGTTCTTTTAACTGAGCGGGATCCGTGTAATCAATATTGGGGAATCTGTATTTTTCAACCTGGGTACGTGCTTTTTTAAACACATTCATCCAGTTCTCCAGCCTGGTCTTTTTCTCGTCCTCGGATTCCGGGGCGCCCTGAATCATTGGATTTGCGTTGCAGAATTTGATAAAATCTTCCTTTATTTCGGCAACACGGTCCAGCCATTCTTTGTTGATGACGTTACCGTCTTTGTCCTTTATTTCGGGTTCGGAAAGTCTTGCGGCCTCTTCCACCGTTAATCCCTTTTCCGCCATGGCATAAGCACAGAAAATTGAAAAAATTCTGTCCGGTGAGGTTGTGGAAATCGTGTTTTTCGGAAAATCCTTATGATTTACGATTTCCTTTCCGACTGCGACAGGCTGCTTTAAGGCGGCCGCATTCATCTCATCAAGCATAAGAGCCTTACCGACAAGTTCTTTTTCTTTCTCGGAAAAACCAGAAAGAAAATTATGATTGCCGTTTAAGAATTCCAGTTCGCCCTCGTATATAACCGCATCTTCCTCAAGGGAAAGATCCCGGCCTTCCCGCAACTGTACTTCGTATCCCAATTGTTCTTTCTGCTTCTTGAAATTATATTCTTCGGCCGGAACGTTCTCTTCGGGAATCAGGTGCGCTGCAATTGCATTATCCCGAATCACGCCCATATGATTTTTAACCTGATCGGTAATGGCCTTCTTTTCGTCGGCAAGCTGCTTTAATTCCTCTTCCGATGCATTTGCGGCACGCAGAATACTCTCACGGGCTGCATAAAATGAATCTGCCTGCGTAAGAAACGCGGTAGCCTTCTGTTCAAGGAGGGGAAGCGTGTTCTGTGCATTCTCAAGATTCGCCGCCTCTTTTAACTCTCTTGCCGCCTGAACGAAATCATTTTTGATAGCGGTAAAATCATCCGTGACATTCGCAGGAGTCAATGTTCCGTCAAGATAGGCACCGATGCCGTTCGACAATTCGGCAATCTCACGGAATGCAACACGGGCCCTGCCGATTGATCTTGCAGAGCGTACGATTTCAATCGGTTTTCCCTGAATAAAACGGTTGTTTTCGTCGATGTAATAATAATCCAATGTAACGGATTCGGTTCCGTTCATGATCTGATTCAACAGTTCCGTCTGGTATACGGTTTCTTTCAGATAATCCTGCTGCACAAACGCATACTTTTCTCCGTACAGTTCTTCGAGCGTTTTGCCGCCGATACGGATCATGGAATACGGACTGGTATTAAGTTTTGTGTAAAAATCTCTCTGTCCGTTGTAGGTAAAAATCCCTTTTATCATCTTCCGGGCCGAATTCTGCAGTGTATGTCCGCCGCTTCGCTTATCGCCCAAAAGATTGTAAATCTGCTTTGCGTCATTTTTGCCGTTAAAGATTGCCATGGATGTCTCTTTGTTCTTTCGGAAAAGGTCGACATCCTTAATTAAGTCGGTAACAGCCGCATACTGAGCATTGTTTGCGGCCCAAACGGCATCTTTTCTTGCCCTTGTGAGAATCGGATTCGCTTTTGCTTCAAACTGCGGACTTTTGTTTCTTAAGTAATCAATTACCTCCTGCTCGGTAATGTTGCCGCCCTGCGCTGCGGCAGTATCCACATTCTTGTAAAAAGCATTGGTATAAACGGCTTTCGCGGGAACGAAAACAACATCCTTCGCCTGTTTGCCCTTATAATTTTCATTGGCATCCTTCCCGAAGAAAGAACGGCTGACTGCCATGGAAGAAAGTTTTCCTTTCGGATTCACTCCGAGTTCACTGCCGTCAACGCCGTAAGAAGCCTTATAACCGAGAACAAAGCCATGTAATTTATCAATTGCGCTTCTTTCTTCCAGCGCCTGCTTTTCCCCTCCGGGATACTTTACGGCGTAACTCTGGTTATATTTAAGCTGGTCGTCATGCTCCTTAATAAAATTCGGCACAAAGGAAGTAAGGAAGGCAAATTCCTTTTCATGCTGCAAAACTTCCGTGGGGTTGGTAAAATCAATGTCGGGAATCTTATACTCGCCGATTCTTTCCGCACATCGTTTGTAAAGATCCATGATTTCGTTGTATTGATTCTGTTCTCCCGAAACCTGAAATCTGTGCGCTTTGGCAAACTGAATGAATTCGTCGAAATACTTCTCAAAATCGGGGCTTTCGGGAGTCAGATTCATTGCATCGTTAAGACTTAACGGGTTCTCTTTACGCCCCATTAAATAAACCAGAAAATCTGTCTCAACGGCTTCCGGCTCCGTGTTTAAATACACGCTTTCCAGTATGTTTTTAAGCTGATTTCTGTTTTTCAGTTTGGAAAAATAATCCGCAAACCCGCTTCCGAGTTTTTTCTGGTTCAGATTTACATGAATGTCGTTCTTAATCTGATTTGCGAGTTCGTCTCCGGGATTACGAAGCACATCGTTTCTGTATATACTGAGATAACCGTCCTCAACCAGTTTCTGACGGACTTCCTGTATCTTATCTTCCGTAAGATTTTCCGGTCTGAAGGCATAAATATACATATATTCCGGAAGTTCGGTTTGTCTGTCGAGACCGAAAGCGTCCTTTAAGCGGCCGATTTCCTTTGCGATGTTGGCTATTTTTTTCTTACGGTAATCGTCATATTCCCCGTTCGCAACCTTGCGGACCGACTGAATTTTTACTGCATCCGGATTATTGAAGAAATTCTCTTTTGCAACTTTATAGCTTTCCTCCAGATAAATAATCTCCGCCTTATTTGCAAGAGCCTGTTCCTCGGATAAGGTATTCTTATTCTGCTCATAAAATGTCTTTTTGTCGTTAATCCGTTTTAAATACTGCTGCTCGACTTCCTGTGCCTGCTGCCTGATGTTAAGATTATTACCGTCCATGGTCCTTCCTCTCTTTACTGGTTTAACGTTTTTCTTTTTTCTTCATGTGATTATACACATGAACCGATTTTACAAGAGGTATCTTATCACCGGATGTCCAACATATGTCCAACAAAACCCGGTACTTTTTTTAAAAAAATAATATGAAATCCGACCCGGATATTAAAGCATAACCGGCCCTTCTTCACCATTGAATTTCGTGGTTTTCCTTGCTATAATAATGACTGGGGTAAACAGTATCGGGAAGTTACAATCAAAGTGCATTCTGCATCTTTGACTTTCTTTCGTTTCCCGTAAAATCCCTAATATTACATATGTTCAGAAATCACACGGAGGTTTTCACATGACAGTTAATGACGTAATCAAACTTCTGGACGCGACGCCTTTGACCTGCGAAGACAAACTTGACACAGAGGTTTTAAGCGCCTGCGGTTCCGATATGATGAGCGATGTGCTTGCATTTGCCAAAACCAAATGCGTTCTTCTGACCGGTCTTTGCAATCCCCAGGTAATCCGTACCGCAGAAATGATGGATATTGTCTGCATCATTTTTGTGCGCGGCAAGAAACCCGATGAGGCAATGATTGAGCTCTCCCGCGACATGGAGATTCCTTTGCTCGCCACACCCCACCGGATGTTCTCCGCCTGCGGCATCCTTTACGAACAGGGATTGAGAGGAGGTACCGAGCATGGCTGATGTTTTGGAATTCACCTATGAAGTTTCGGACGAAGATTTTACCCGTGCCGGGGAAGCCTCTTCAGACGTAAAGAAAAAATTAAAAAAACTGGGTGTTTCTCCTGACGTCATTCGCCGTGTTTCGATTGCTTTGTATGAAGGCGAAATCAATATGGTCATTCATGCAAACGGCGGAATTATAACCATTCGGATTTCCGAGGACTCGATTACCATGATCCTCGACGACAAAGGACCCGGTATCCCGGATGTGGAAAAGGCCATGCAGGCCGGTTACTCCACCGCTCCGGACAAGGTCAGAAACCTTGGGTTTGGCGCCGGAATGGGCCTTCCCAACATGAAGAAAAATACCGACAGCATCGATATTGAAACAAAGATCGGTGTCGGCACCAAAGTAACGATGGTGATTAACCTGTAACGATTTCACTTCAGAAAGGATCTCTCATGGAAAACTACGGCCAATCCGTTTATTTGCTTGAGAATCAGTGTAAAGGCTGTACCAACTGCATCAAACACTGCCCGACCCAGGCCATCCGTGTCCGTAACGGCAAGGCGGTGATTACAACGGACCAGTGTATTGACTGCGGCGAGTGCATCCGCATCTGTCCGCACCATGCCAAGAAAGCAAAACGCGGCTTCATCGATGCAATCAATAACTATCAGTATTCCGTAGCTTTGCCTGCGCCTTCTTTGTATGCACAGGTAAACCATCTCGATGACGTTAACATTCTTTTAACCGCCCTGAAAGACATGGGCTTTGATGATGTTTACGAGGTTTCCGCCGCGGCGGAAATCATCTCCGAGGAATCCCGCAAATATGTCGAGGAACATCCCGAACAGTGGCCGATTATTTCCACTGCCTGTCCTACCATTGTCAGACTGATTCAGATGCGTTTCCCGAATCTCGTGGACAATCTGCTTCCGTTCATTACTCCCGCGGAACTTGCGGCACGTCAGGCAAGAGCAAGGGCCATGGAACGAACCGGTCTTCCCGCGGACCAGATCGGCATCTTCTTTCTCTCGCCCTGTCCCTCAAAGGTAACGGCAGCCAACTCTCCCATCGGTCACAAAAAGAGCGAAATCGACTGTGTTCTAGCAATCAAGGACATCTATCCCGCTTTGGTTGATTCGATGAAGATTGTTGCCAACCGACCCGAAGAACTTGCCATCTCCGGTAAAATCGGAATCAGCTGGGGAATCACCGGCGGCGAAGCCGGAGGCCTTCTCTCCGACTCCTATGTGGCTGCGGACGGTATCGAAAACGTAATCCACGTTCTGGAAGATCTCGAAGACGAGAAGTTCTCTTCCGACCTGGAATTCATTGAATTAAACGCCTGCAACGGCGGCTGTGTCGGCGGAGTCATGCAGGTAGAGAATCCGTTTGCCGCAAAGGCAAAGCTTCAGAAGCTTCGTAAGTATCTTCCCGTTTCCGCCGTGCATGCAGCAAAAACATATCCTTACGATGTACACTGGGACAAGGAAGTGGAATATCTGCCGGTATTCGAACTTGCGGATAACTTAAAAGAAAGCATGGAGAAACTCAACCAGATTCAGGAACTGTGCAAACGTTTCCCCGGTCTTGACTGCGGCTGCTGCGGTGCTCCGACCTGCAGATGTCTTGCGGAAGACATTGTAAAGGGAATCGCAAAGGAAACGGACTGCATCTATGTTTTAAAAGATTATCTGCATAAGCTTTCCGAAAACATTGATAAAATTTCGGGTGTATAAAATTTTAAACAAATAGTTTTACATACAAAAAGGCGACGCCGAAACGTCGCCTTTTCTTTTGCAGTTTTTTGGGTATGGAGAACGCTTACCGATTCTCAAGGAACTTCGGTGCGAAGAAAGTAAATACAGCTCCGATTCCGACTAAAAATGCGGAACCGATAAACAGGACGATTTCCACATGGCCGAAGATAATGCCTACCGCTGCTATCGTGATGACCGGAATGATACCGAAGCAGACAAACATCATCTGTACCATGGCTTTGATTGTCTGCGCCGTTTCCCCGGGAACGGAAAGACTTACAAATGCTCCGACCGAGGTGGCGAAAAGATAAACCGCAAGAATAAATACCAGCCATGCAATGACACCAAGCGGATTCGATTTTACAATAACGGCCGCAACAATTAACGGTATGGTTACATCGATGGCACAAACCGCGACGGCGCCGAGTAAGGATGCCCAGATTTTTTTAACCGGCGGTTCCGGGATCAGAACGAAGAACTCCTTTAAGGTATCCTCTTCGAGCGGATTTCCGAGTGACCGGTAGAATGCGATTCCCGCCATCAGGGTTGCCGGAATGAATAAAAGGTCAATCGGAATTTTGCTTTCGGGAAGCTGTGTTGCAAGATATCCCGCGCCGATTGCCGTAAGCAGGTAGATGACGAATGTTACGGTAAACAATTTCAGTTTTGCGAAACGAAGACGGTTGTAAACGGCTTTATAGAAAAATACACTTGCTCCGCTTCCGAACCGGAAACCGTCGCGTTCGATTTTATCGCTTCTGTTCTTTTCACGCTTTGCGACTCCGCCCTTGGATGTGGTAACGGCTTTTTCCATCTGTGCCGCCACCTTCTCGGTTTCCATCATGGCATTTTCGTAAAAATCAACCCTCAGATTCCAGATTAAAATTACACAGGCAACAATACCGGCTATGAAAAGTCCAAGATATAAAGCACTCCATGCGATATTTCCGTCGATTGCGTAATAAATCATTCCGCGGATCCATCCGAGGAAGGGAATCCAGAATGTCTTCTTACTTCCCAGAAACCGGAACACACCGGTAATGAAATCCGCATGCGTAACGGATGTGAATAAAATGTAAGCTCCAATTAATACACCGTAGAAAGTAAGTAAAATCGCCCCGATATTAACCCGGCCTTTCTTAGTGCTGCAGCCGATGGTATAAACGCCGACCTGAACCAGGGTTGCAAACATCAGACTCAGCATGTATGCCAGAATAATGACGAAGGCCGCCCATACGGAGATTTTAAAGGAGTTCATCAGATTGGGCACCTGGAACAGCATATAAAACGAAATGAAAATCGTACCGATCAGACTGTTTACGACACGGAACAGCATAACGGACTGCGGTTTCATCGGCGATGAGAACAGAATCGGAACATCCGCCGGTTTGAAAATCTGTCCGCCCTTATTTACACTTGCCAGGCAGGCCGTGACCATAAAGAGAAAGAAAACCGTTACCAGAAGATCCAGCATATCCAGTTTGGTGAGATTGCGTTCTGCCAGAAAGCTTGGAATCTTTGCTTCGATTAAAACCTCCTTAACCTCATCTTCCCCGTCCTCCTGCGTTACCTCGGAAGTGATTTCACTTGTGATTTCTTCACCCTTTACGGAATGAATGATGACCGGGACCAGTCTTCCGATGATGGCACCGACAATACCTGCGGAAACTGTCATGATAAGGACGATGGCAATCCAGGTTTTAAAAAGTTTCTTGATCGTATTTATGAAGGTATGCGTGATGTAATATGCAAAAAGTCTCATGCTATGCCTCCGTTTGGTTTTCCGCGTCGGCGGAATCATCACTTACCGCTTTCTTGTCAACGCCTTCGGTCACTTCGAAGAAGAGGTCCTCAAGGCTCTTGCCCATGCCCTCGATTTCCGTCTTGGAAACGTTTGCTTTCACATGACCGTTCTGCATGATGACGGTACGGTCCCAGAGCATGTCGACGGAATCGATGATATGCGTGCTGATTAACAGTGTCTTACCGCTTACGCGCATCTCTTCGATGTAGTTTTTCAGTTCCTTGATCGCGTGGGGATCCAGACCGAGCAGCGGCTCATCCAGCAATAAAATCTGCGGGTCCGGCAAAAGTCCGATGCAGAGATTTAACTTCTGCTGCATGCCTTTTGAGAGCTCATCACCGAATTTCTTTCTCTTATCCGCAAGTTCGAAACGTTCCAAAAGCATGTCCGCGCGTTCTTTGTAATTCGTTAATTTATATGCTCTTGCCACGAATTCCATGTGTTCGCCCACGGTAAGGGTCGGATACAAAGACGGCATCTCGGGAATGTAACCGAGGATTCTTCTCGCCTCCGGCGTCTTGTTTGGAATCCCGTTTACGGTAATGCTTCCGTTGTATTTTAAAAATCCGATGATGGATTTCATAATCGTACTCTTTCCGGCACCGTTCGGTCCGAGAAGGACGGTCAGGCTGCCCGGTTCAAGATTGAAACTCACATCATCGCAGGCTAAGTTTTTTCCGTATTTCTTTGTGACATTCTTTACTTCAAGCATTTGTTTTCCCCTTTCACTGTGCCAAAGCCGCACAGATTCCCTCTTTTACGTTTTGAAGTATATTACATGAGGTGGTTTCCCTTTAAAAAATTGGTGTAAACGGAAGTAAAATTGTCGTAAACGGGATGCAAACGTGGTAAAATTATTTTGATACAAAAAAGGATTTCAGGGAAAGGGAGAAGGATTATGACAGTTGCAGAATTAGCCGAAAACAAATCGTTACAGTTACTGACGGAAGGTCTGGATTTATCCGCCGAGATTTCCAAACCGTTCTGCTGTGATCTTTTAAGTATCGCCATGGGCAAAGCTCCCGCCGGAGCATGCTGGGTTACGGTAACCGTAAATACCAACACCCTTGCGGTTGCAACACTGACCGATGTTGCCTGCATTATCTTTGCGGAGGACAGCGCCGTTGATGGTGCGTTAATCGAAAAGGCCGTGGAAGAAGAGATTCCTCTTTTTAAAACTTCTCTCTCCGAATTCGATGCGGCACTGCTTGCGAATGCTTAGAATAACCGGTTATCGTTTGCAGCATCCGACGATTATTAAGGAGGCGAAACCATGCAACAGCTTTACTACGACCTGCATTTACATTCCTGCTTATCTCCCTGCGGCGATGACGAATCGACGCCGGGCAATATTGTAGGCATGTCCGTTGTCAAGGGTCTGCAGGTCATCGCATTAACGGATCACAATACCTGCAAAAACTGCCCCGCTTTTCTGAAAATCGCAGCGGATTTCGGAATCACCGCCATTCCCGGCATGGAACTGACGACGGCCGAAGAAGTTCATGTGGTCTGCCTCTTTCCGACACTTGAGGATGCCATGGCATTCGATGCATACGTGGAACCCAGAATCCTGCCCATTCCCAACAAACCGGATAAATGGGGCAATCAGATTATCATCGATGAAAATGACGAGCCCTGCGGGACCTTTGATACCCTGTTGATATCCGCAACCGATATTTCTTTCGACCGCGTTTACGATCTGCTTTTACCCTATCACGGAATCATGATTCCCGCGCATATCGAAAAAAGCACTTTCTCGCTTCTGGCAAACTTGGGGTTTGTTCCGCCCGACAGCAAATTTAAGTGCTTTGAATTAAAAAATATGGCGAAGCTTCACGAAGTTGTAAAAGCCAATCCGATTCTTGCAAATTTAAATGTCATCACCGATTCCGACGCACATCAGATTGACTTAATCAACGAACCGGTAAATACCATTCTCTGTGAAGACAATTCCGTGGAAGCCGTATTAAAAGCGTTAATAAAGCCGAGGTAACTTTCAAATCTCTTACCCTTGCTATATCCTCTTCTTTGGTCGGAGCCGGGAACGGAATGTCCTCTACGTGAATTAAAGCTTCCGATCCGAAGGCTTTCCTGCTGATTTTATCTGACAACTACCTGATTCTTTCCGTTTGCTTTTCCCGTATAAAGAGCCGAATCCACCCTCATACAGTATGTATCCGGATCCTCTCCCTGTTTAAATTCGGTAACACCGATCGTGATGGTCTGATTCGGTGCGTTCGTGTAATCAACTACGGAGAATCCTACACGAATCAGCTCCGCAAGCGCGGACGCTTTCTTTAACTCCGTTTCCGGCAGAAGAACCATGAATTCCTCACCGCCCCAGCGTCCGACATAACTTTCGGGAACGGTTTTCGAGCAGGTATCTTTTAAAACCGAGGTGAGTTTCTTCAGCACTTCGTCGCCTTCCTTATGTCCGTAGGTATCGTTCACCTTTTTAAAATCGTCCAGATCCATCATCAGAAGACACGATTTCCTGCCTTCTTCCACGCTCTGCGTAATCAGGCGCTGAATTTCCCTTCGGTTGTAAACCTGAGTCAGACCGTCCATGATGGCTGCCAGTCTTAAGCGTTCATTGGCTTCTTCGAGTTCTTCCGTTGCCGCCTGAATAAAGGTGGCAAGCCGGTTAATCATCGAAACCTTTCCGCTGAATTCTTCGCTGTGAAGATCCGCATTCGGCATGTTATCCACATTTCTCTTGCCTTCTCGCATCGCCGCAATCACTAAAGTTACGTTATGCTGATTGACCTTGTCACCGGTCCGTAAGAATTCTCCGGACGTATAAAATCCGGACGTGGATGCAATGGACTGAAGCGGCAGGGTCTCTTTTCCGACTTCCTTATCGCCCCAGAATGCTTTTCTTGCCGCACATGAGAAAACCATAATAGCTTCCGGAATAAACTCCTTGATTCGAAGTGTTTCCTCATTGACATTTGAAAGAATTGTCCATGGATCTCCGTATGCAATCCGCGCATTGACGTTCTGTGCAATATCCGCGGTCATGACAAGACTGCCGTCCGGCTGACTGGATATCGGCGCACGAAGAATATTGATTCCGTTATGTTCGTAAAAGAAGGGGAATTCCAGAGTATTGTTGAAGAAATTCTCATCATTTTTGATGTTCAGATATTTGTAGTAGGTTTCGTAAGCGGGCCTGCCATCCAGTTCATACAGGACGGTTCCCTTTGCCCTCGTTACCTTTAAGGTTCGTCCGAGCGGCTTCCAGCCGGCGATGTAATTGGAACGAACATTGAAATCTTCTCCGCCGATCAAAGCGAAAACAACCGAATGGTCGGAAATCGCTCCCGCAGAGGAGAATACAATTGCATAATCCGAATTGATGTCGGCACTTAACGCACCGCCGCCGAAGAACTGAACGCCCTCGGGAAGCGCGCTTAAATCCTCACAGAAATCCGTCATGGACATGCCACGGATGGTCACGTTTGCAATGACACATTTGCACCACGGACACTCTTTAACACGTTCCACCAGATCGGTGGTGACTTCTTTCTCGTTCTCCGAATTAAGCGGATACTGAAATACTTTCAGGTTTGTCGTAAAATACTCGAAAACCGTACAGCAGATGGTGATTTCCGCGTCCGTATAATCTCCGATAAAAACATTTCCGTTTGTGGAACAGCCGATGTATTTAGCATCCGGCATTTCGCGCTCAATCAGTGCGCAGACCGTTTCCACCTTGGAACGGTTTAACGTCGTGCTGTAAATCTGAAAAAACGTTCCGCTTGTAACGGAGGAATTACACCACTGTTTTATCTTTCTTAAACTGTTTACCAATTTGTCTTCATTTTCGTATGGAAACTGAAACTGTCTCATATTCTGTCCTCCAAAAGTACTTCCCGCTTGTACCATATGACAGTTTACAGCACAGAGTCCAACAAATGTCCAACAAAGACATCATATTTTTGTCAGATCGCAAACCATAATAAATTCTTCTTCGTTTTCATCCACCGTTTCGAATCCGACTTTCCGGTACATGGAAACGGCATAGTTGGCTTTCTGGACGGCTAAGGATGCTTTCTGATACCCCTGCTCTTTTAACAGTTTCAGCATCTCTTCCATCAGTTTCGTCCCGATGCCGCGACCGCGGAATTCGGGATAGAGGGAAATGGCAAAGGAGGGCGTATTGTTGTCGACATGGCCGTAATCGTCCATGATTCGCGTCCAGCACGCGCCCACGATTTTACCGTCCTCTTCCGCCACCAGACAGTTGTCGCCGTACAAAAAGCCGAAACAGTCAACATAAACCTTAAGCTCCGGTTTTTCCAAAATGTCACGTGATGGCGGAGTCACCCCTTCCGGGATAAAAATAGCCAGAAACAAAAAATCATTTAATACATCCGTTTCTTCCGGTCTCATTTCTCGAATTGTCATTTTATACTCTCCCTTATATCTGTATAATAATACGTTTTCGAACAGTTGTCGATTTTGTAAGCGCTTACCGGATTTTTTTCATAAGTTGACCCGCCGTCTTCTAAATCCGATTCCGGGAATTGTTAATTTTTGTTGATTTTAAGCCGTTTTCGTGAGTTATGAAAATTTTGTTACATTGCCAAAATCCGGTTTACAAAGAGTTTGAATTCACCTATAATAAAGAGGTTAAAGTACGTGTAGTATTTTATAAAATATATACAAGGAGGTTTCCCTATTATGTCTAGACAAAAACAGTCTATGGACGGTAATACCGCTGCTGCTCATGTAGCTTATGCGTTTACTGAAGTTGCCGGTATTTACCCCATCACCCCTTCTTCTCCTATGGCTGACTACGTTGATCAGTGGTCCGCTGAGGGAAGAAAGAACATCTTCGGCAACACCGTTAAGGTTACCGAGATGCAGTCGGAAGCAGGTGCAGCAGGAACTGTGCACGGTTCCCTCGCAGCAGGTGCTATCACGACTACCTTTACCGCTTCCCAGGGTCTTTTACTTATGATCCCGAATATGTACAAGATTGCTGCAGAACAGCTTCCCTGCGTATTCGACGTATCCGCACGTTGCGTTGCTACCCAGTCCCTTAACATCTTCGGTGACCACAGCGACGTTTACGCCTGCCGTCAGACCGGTTTCGCCATGATGGCTGAATCCAACCCTCAGGAAGTTATGGACTTAAGCCCCGTTGCTCACCTTTCCGCAATCGAAGGCAAAGTTCCTTTCTTAAACTTCTTCGACGGTTTCCGTA
>DLBG01000065.1 GCA_002494135.1 Lachnospiraceae bacterium UBA7027 | reverse complement strand
GAATCTAAAAATCATGTAAAAGTAATAACCAGACATATTTGGGAAAAATATATGGAAATCTGCGAGGACATACGCCATACCATTGGAATGAAAGAACTCTATTCCAAGAGAAAAGAAACAATCGAAAGAAACTTCGGAACGGCAAAAGAAGCACATGGTTTCCGATATACGCAGATGATAGGAAAAGCTCGAATGGAGATGAAAGTCGGGCTTACATTTGCATGCATGAATTTAAAGAAGCTGGCAAGAATTAAGCAAAGAATGGGGTTAATAGGAAGCGCTGTTTCACATATTTTTTCTATTATTAAAATTTTTTCAATAAAAATAGCTTGAAAAAACAAAAAAAGAAAACCCACCTTGAAATAACACGTTTCAAAGATGGGTTTGTCTGTAGTCTGAAGCATCTTCCATCGGAAGATGCCTCTTTTTTTTGCGAAAATATTTTCAGATTCTTTTTCTTTTCCAGTAACCCGTAAAATATACAATGAGCAAAACCATCGGAGCTAAAGCATTGGATACCACCACGGCATACCAGATACTCTCCACTCCCATATGCAGCAGGTTTCTGCAGACAAACAGCGTGGCAAAACGGAATATCCAAAGTCTGGCCACATCCACCGCCATGGTAACCTCCGTGTGTCCGCACCCCTGGAAGAAGCCCATGGTCGGATTATGAATTCCGTTAAAGAAACACCAGAATGCCAGAATGGAAAGATAATCTGCCGCCATTACCGCCACGTCTTTTTCCTTGGCAAAAATCGAAACAATTGTCATGCTGATCAGATCTCTGGAAAGAATAAAACCTCCCACCAGTAAAAACAGAACAATTCCGAGCATAGCCATTTTATATGCTTTCTGCGCTCTCTTTACCTGACCGGCTCCCATATTCTGGCTGACTATGGTGGCAACCGCAGATCCGACACCGTTACAGGGAAGGGAAATCAGACCGTTGATTTTATTCCCGACTCCGTATGCCGCCATGGCACCTTTCCCGAATTCAAGAACGTTTTTCGTAAGAAGCAGAAACGCAAACTGAGTCACGCTTCCGCCGATTGCGCTCGGAAGGCCGATGACCACAATGTCATGCAGCTTCGATTTCTCGAATTTCAGATGGCGCAAATCGATATGTACTTCATTTTTCCGGTTATGCAACAGAATGACCGCGATTACGGCAGGCACCGCCTTTGCAAAAACCGTAGCCAGTGCCGCACCCGCCGCACCGAACGGAAATACAACCATTAGGAGAGGATCCGCTAGCATATTGATGCATATTCCCAGAAAATTTAACAGCATGGGACGGACCGTATCTCCGCGTGCCTGATGAATGGCCTGAAACATATTGACCGCGAATAAAAACGGCATGTCCAGAATGACCAGTCTGATATAGACCGTTGCGATTTCCGCCACGTCTCCTTCCGCTCCGAGTGCGCTTACAATCAGGCCGGAAAGGAAAAAAATAATCGTCGAACAGGTAATTGCAAAAATCATTGCCGATGCAAAAACCTGATTTGCCATAGATCTGGCCTCATCTGTTTTACCCGCTCCGACGTATCTGGCGATTAAAACCGATCCGGCCACGGTAAGTCCGCTGCCGAAATTTACGATGACATTCTGAACCGGGGTAATCAGGTTAATACCGGCAAGCTCCGAAGTTCCGAGTCTGCCGAGCCAGTAAGTATCCGTCAGGTTGTACATGGTCTGAAGGAAACTGTTTATCATGACCGGAACCGACAGCGCAAGAATTGCCTTGACTAAGCTGCCGGACAGAATTTCCTGTGTGGTTTTTTGACTGATTTGCTTCCTCATATTTTCAATTTCAAAAAATCCTGGAATATACAAAAGCCCGGAACAACTTGTTTCTGTCCCGAGCCCCCATATCATGTTTTAAGGTATCTGTTTATTCATTCGTGGCTTTGCAATATAATCTGCTAACGCCATCCCATTCTTCGCGAATCAGTCCGGCATAAATTCCGCCTAAATCCTTAAGCCCTTTTGCAATCATTCCGGCATAAATCACTGCTCCCGGATATTGTAAATGAGTATTATCCGTTTGAAGACCGTCAGGTTTGTAAGGATAAATTCCGGCAGGAACATGCATATACCAGCTTTCGGTAACCGAAGCTCCCGCTTCTTCCAGCGCTGCCCTCGATGCAAGGTATAAATCCACGAGTGGAACATCCAGTTCCTTTGCGGTCTCCTTCATGGCTGCCACGTACTCTCCGTGATTTCCGGGTCCGAGTACATGCTCGCTTTCATAGCATCTTCTTTCGAGAGGAGTGATGAAAACCGGGTACGCGCCTGCTTTGCGCGCCACATTCACATAGATGTGAAGATTGTCTTTATAATCCTCGAAAGGCTTGGTATACCGGGACGGATCACTTTCTTTTTCATCATTGTGACCGAACTGGATAAAGAGGAAATCTCCGGTTCCAATCTCACTTTCGATTTTAGAAAGTCTGCCATCGGAAATAAAGCTTTTGGTGGACCGTCCGTTTTTCGCATAATTGATTACTTCGACATCACGCTTCAAATAAAGCGGTAAGGTCTGTCCCATACCCGTCTGGGGGTATGTTTCAATTCCGTTAAACTGAACCGTGGAATCAGCGGCCCAATAAATCTTTGCCATATTACTCCTTCACTGCACCGATATTAACACCCTGAACAAAGTATTTCTGAAGGAACGGATACAGAATCATGAACGGCAGGATTGCCGAGATAATTCCGGCGTTATATAAGGTTGACTGCGATACATTGTACTGTGTGGTAGGGGTATCACCGTCCATAACCATGTTTCTTAACTTATACTGGAAGTTAACCTGGTCAGGATCCGTAATGTAAATCTTTACGGTTGAGTAGTCGTTCCAAACCGTAACCGCATACATCAGACCAATGGATGCAAGTGCTGCCTTGGAAAGCGGAAGCACGATTTTTAAGAAAATACCCATTGCGGAACATCCGTCAATTCTCGCAGCGTCATGTAAAGCCTTCGGAATTCCTTCGAAGAAGTTCTTCATCAGAATGATGTTATAAACGTTTACCGCATGCTTTACAACCAGGATCCACATGGAGTTTACCAAATGGAGTTTCTTCATAACGAGGTATTCAGGAATCATACCGCCGGAGAAAATCATTGTAAAGAGAAGGAAATATGCGATTACGCTTCTGCCCTTTAAATCATCCTGGGAAAGAACATATCCTCCAAGTGTGGAAACCGCAAGACCAGCAAGAGTACCGGCAAGGGTAGTAATCACGGAGTTAATGAAAGGACGATACAATGCTTTCGTTCCGATAATGGTTTTGTAACCATCCAGTGTAAACTTGGTCGGAATCAGTTTAAACTGATATACACCTACCTGGTTTAATGAGTCTACCAAAACCTTCCAGATCGGTATCATGATAATCAGTGCCAAAATAATAAATACCAGGTAATTTACAATATCAAATACGCTAACCTTCCATTTTTTTCCGGAAGAAATGGTATCGATTTTAATTTTATCTTCTTTTGCCATTTTTCGTATCCTCCCTTCCTTTTACAGAATTCCGCGTCCGCGGATCTTTTTGCTAGCCCAGTTGCAAAGGATTACAAGGCCGCCGCCGACAAGTGACTTAAAGAGGCCGACTGCCGTTGTATATCCATAGTTCGGGAGGGCAATGGTAAATGTCTGTCTGTAGATGTATGTGGAGATAACATCCGAAACATCATATACTGCAGAGTTATATAATACGAATACGGATTCGAACATATTCATAACTTTTGCAAGGTTCAGAATCAAAACGATAATGATGGTCTGTGCAAGAGCCGGTACAGTTACATACCAGATTTTCTGCATTCTGGTTGCACCGTCAATTTCCGCTGCTTCATATAATTCCGGGTTGATTCCCGATAAGGTGGCCAGGAAAATAACGGTTCCCCATCCTGTTTCCTTCCAGATATTTATCAGGAAGAAGATCGGGCGCCACCATCCTTTGTTTGCCAGGAAGTAAATTCCCGAACCTTCCGGATCGATAACATTTAAATCCTTTAAAATACCGTTAATCATACCGGTTGAAGAAGGGCTTAACATCAAGGAGAAAATCGCTGCAACTACTGCCCATGACATAAAGTGAGGGAGATAAATAAGTGTCTGCAGCGTTTTCTTTGCCCATAAAAGACGCATTTCATTTAAGAATACCGATACGATAACCGATGTAAATGTGGTCAGTATCAGCTTCATGATACTTAAGAAGAGTGTGTTTCCGAAAGATGTCCAGAACGCGGTCGTGGAAAACATCTTCTGGAAGTTTGCAAGACCTACCCATCTGGGTCCGCCTACCGGCTTATAGTCCATGAATGCAAAGCGGATTCCGAGCATGGGCCAGTAGTAAATCAAAATTACCAGAACGGCCACGGGAATGAACATAAGATAGAATCCTTTGTCATTCCAGATCTTCTTAAAGTATTTCGCCCGGGTCTCCTTTTTCAAAACCGCAAGCGCTTCTTCTTTGGTTGACGCTTTCCCGGATTCAAGAATTCCTTTAATCTGGATTTCCCGGACTTCTTCTTTCACCTGTTTTTTATCAATTTTTTCCGCCATACTGATGCCCTTCCTAAATTATAGTTTTTCTTGTTCTCAAATTATTTTGTAGCTGATATACTCTTTTCTCCGGTATATCTTCTAAAAAATACTTTGAAAATCTTTCCAAGTTGCCCTGGGAAAAATCCCAGGGCAACCGGTCGGTTAATCTTGCTTTTTCGTTATTTAATTATGAATTATTTTGCACTGTTTAATTCCTGAAGTGCCTGATCGATAATGGAACCTACCGCATTCTTGTACTCTGCGATTGCTGCATCGATGTCGCCGCCTTCTACAACAACCTTGGAGATAACTGCGTTCTTGGCATCATTGATGGTACCTGCTTCGGAGGTAAGAGTATCGGATACAGGTGAAGGATGTGCATCCTTGCAGTGGGATACGAAGAAGAGGTTACCCTGTGCAGCAAGTTCGGAAGTGCTGGTGAAGCCTGCATAATCACCTACAAGAGGAGCAATAACAAGTGCAGGGTCCATAGCGTTCTTCTTCCAAAGAGTGTTCTCATCGTTAGGAGACTGCTTTAAGTGGAACTCGCCTTCTGCGTACTCATATGCCTTCTCAAGGCTCTTTCCGTTGTCATCGGTCTTGCCTTTGTTTAATACGAAGGACTCAGCCTTGGTGGACCAGTGAACATCTTCTGCACCGTATGTCCAAAGGGTCTGGATTCTTCCGCCGTCTAACATGGTATCAATGAAGGTATCGAAAACTGCCTGCTCACGGGAGTTGTCTCCGTCACCGTCATCAATGATTACCCAAACGGGAGCTTCACGGTTGATGTATGCGCCAACTTCTGCGATCGGCTCAAGCATTACAAGCTCGCTGTCAACTTCGTTCTTAACAAGGTTATCGGTAAGGGTCTGATACCAGGTTCCTGCCCAGTATGCAAAGGCTCCTGAAGAACCTGCCTGATCGTTGGAGAAGAATTTCTCACGAGCGGTCTTGGTGGAATCCGTTAAAGCTGCGGGATCGATTACGCCGTCTTTGTATGCGGTCTGAAGTCTTTCAAGAGCTTTCTTGGTTGCTTCTTCCTGGAATCCGTCTACCCACTCACCGTTATCGTTCTGATAGATTGCGGGATATGCATCCTGCCAGAACTCAGGAAGGTAGTTGATATAAGGAGCTTCGTCTGTCTTTAAGAATCCGGCTGCGTCGGTTCCGTAAGTATCTTTCTTTCCGTTTCCGTCCGGATCTTCGTTGGTGAACTTAAGAAGCATGTTGTAATAATCATCATAAGTCTTGATATCGGAAGCCTTTAAACCTACTGCATCAAGCCATGCTTTCTTTACATAAGTTACGCATCCGTTTCCGTATGCAGGAGAGAATCCGTAAAGTTTTCCGTTTCTCTTTAAGTTCTCGTTGATTTCAGGCTTTTCAATTCTGCTCTGGAATTCTGCATTATCATATGCAGCGGTCATGTCCCAGAGAAGTCCGGTGTTAGCGTACTGTGCAAACATGGAAGCGGGCATGATCATTACATCGGGATAATCGCCGCCTGCGAAAAGACGTCCTACAGCATCGGTGTAACCGGAGTGGTCTAACTGGCTGATGTTAAGAGTAACATCCTTGCCGAATTTTTCCTTAACTGCTTCTTCCCACTGAGCTTTGAAAGCATCCTGTCCGTTGTCAACCGTTGCGGTAAGGGTACCGTCAACTACCATTGTGATACTGGTAAGATCATAGTCACTTGCTTCAACTACTACTTCAGATCCGCTTGCAACTTCGGAAGTGCCGGGATTGTTTCCGGTACATGCCACAAGGCTGCATACCATTGCAACTGCAAGAAGAACTGATACAACTTTCTTTTTCATTTGTAATCCTCCTTTTAGTGAGTAAGTAAAATTGTGATTTTGTTTTTCAGAAATATGTAAGCGCTTTCACTCTTTATGTAAATAATATTCAATATCCAAACTTTTTACAAGTAATTTTGGCCAAAAAAAATACACAAAATAAAATCATTTTTATGTAAAAATATTACAAAAGGGGGATTATTTCTGTCCGGAACCGGACGTTTCAGATTCCTGTGAATCGGCTTCCGGTGCGGTTTGCGCGTACTCTTCGGCCTTCTTGATCAGCTTTTCGCAGGCATTCTTCATGATAAGACCATGGAGCGCGGTAGCTCCGGTGAAACCGATTACAAAAAACAGGGGAAGCCAGTTGAAATACCAGAAGCAAAGAAAGAGCGTTACTCCGACAATGAGCGCGACCGCAAATAAGAAAGGAAAATTGGTCAGAGTCAGAAGCAGTGCCGTTTTCAGTGTATTTCCGAATGTCATGTCAAATCTCGCGATAATCGGATATACCGTGAGATTAAAGAACAATACCAGGCATGCAGAGAGGATGATAAGAATTCTGTACACCAAAGGAACCTCTCCCCAGCCAACCTGATATGCCCAGCTGAAGTCAAACAGAATAAATGCAACAAATACAAGCTGCATCAGTCCGACTAAAAAAGACATTTTAAAATTATCGCGAAATGCGCGGAAAAAGGAAGGAAACACTCTGGGAGCTTCCTTTCGGTGAATCTTCATCGAAACGTAAGATCCTGCGGTTAATGCGGGTCCCGCGGTAAGGATGGGAAGACAGCAGACCAGGGTCAGCAGGAAAATCATGAAAAAATCAAAAGCATTTCCCAAAAATCTCATAAAAGGTCCGTCGATATCCAAAAATTTCATTGCTCTCTCCCTGTTTTCATTGACATCTTTCCATGAAAGGATATCATCATATTATCTGTATTTGTAAAAAAAATCAATCCGGAGGTTCCATGAACAGTTCTCAAAAATACCCGAATCCGGTTCTCTACGGCGATTATTCCGATCCCGATGCCATACGCGTCGGAGAGGATTATTACATGATTTCTTCCAGTTTTACCAACACTCCCGGAATTCCCATCCTTCATTCCCGGGATCTGATTCACTGGGAAGTCATCCATTATGTTTTGGATAATCTTCCCGATGATTCCTATACATCCGTACGGCACGGGTGCGGAGTCTGGGCTCCCTCCATCCGTTTTCATAACGGGGAATTTCTCGTCTTCTTCCCCATGCCCGACGAGGGTATTTATGTCTGCAGGGCAGACAGGATTACAGGTCCCTGGAGTACCCCCGTATGTATTATGAAAGGTTCCGGCTATATCGATCCCTGTCCGTTCTGGGATGATGACGGAAACGCTTATCTGGTCTTCGCTTTGGCCGGCTCCCGCGCCGGGAAAAAAAGTGTTCTTATGTTATGCCGCATGGCCGGGGACGGCTTGTCCGTATCCGAAGAATCCCGGTGTGTCTATGACGGAAACAACACAGAGAACGAAACCATCGAGGGACCGAAATTATATAAAAGAAACGGTTACTATTATATTTTTGCGCCGGCGGGAGGCGTCAAATGCGGACACCAGACCGTACTTCGCAGTCGTAATATCTTCGGGCCTTATGAATACCGAATCGTATTAAAGCAGGGAAATACCGGTGTAAACGGGCCTCATCAGGGTGCCTGGGTGGATACGCCCTCGGGAGAAAATTATTTTTTACATTTTCAGGATGTATATGCAGGCGGACGAATCGTACACCTGCAACCGTTAATCTGGGATCACGACTGGCCGGTAATCGGAACACGGATAAACAGCGAAACCTTCGGAGAGCCTGCCGAATACGTCGAAAAGCCAAAAGATGCCGACGATTCTTTTGAAAACGTAAAACCACAGACTTCGGATGATTTTAAAAATAAGGTTTTATCCCTTCAGTGGCAGTGGAATGCAAATCATGATGAAAACTGGTACCGCTTTCTTCCGGAAGGCGGAATGTTTCTAAAAGCATTCCCGGGCGATTCCCTTCCCCTCTGCGATCTTCCGAATCTGCTTTTGCAGAAATGGCCCGCGCCGGAATTTCAATGCACCACGGTTCTGGATTTCTCCGAATTAATGCCCGGGGAATGTGCCGGCATTATATCATTGGGACAGACCTATGCGGGAATCGGACTTTACAGAAGCCTTAAGAATCCTTCCGACTACAGCATTCGTACAATTACTGGAGAACTGCACTATCAGACCAACACTTCCGATGCGTCGCAAGAATGCACACAAATACCGGTAAGCGGGGAGTTCTTAAAAGAAGCCTCTTACCGTCTGACTTTTCTGTATTCCGTGAAAATAGCGGAATACACGGATGAAATTGACCGTCTGGACTATAAAGGGCGTAAACAGTGGGTAAAACATATCCCGCGCGAAAGAATTACTCTCTCGCTATGCGCGCCCAAAGAATTAACAGAGATTCCGCCCTGTACAATTCCCGCATACGCAGGCCGGTGGGTCGGTGTCAAAAACGGGATTTTCTCCTTCTCGGAGAAAGAAAACGTTCCGGAAGGCGGAGTGATTATCCGGTCCGTACAATATGAATAAAGAATTTTAATCTTCCGTAACACTGTCGAAGAATCCGTTAAACTCATTCAGGACGGATTCTTCGACTTTTCTGATATAAAGAAGTCCTTTCCGATCCGTTTTGCAAAGAAGCAGATGAATACAGCCGAACATTTCGCCGACGAGTCTTGCATGCAGATAGCAGCTTCCGTCCCGCTGCATCTGCGCTGCGGCGCAGACCGAAATGCCGTCCTTCCAGGTTACCGGTTCTGCATATTCTGCACATTTATACGGTATGATATATGTTTCTTCTGCTTTATACAGAATCAGTTCGTCTTTCGTAAAACGGTAGGCCAAAAAGGGCGAACCCTTCTTTACAATCCGGTAATTTCCGTAAAGCGCTTCCATTCCGGAAGCATCCTTTTCGGCCGTGGGAACAGTTCCGAAGATTTCCTCCGATATTTTCTCGATTCCGTCCAGCAGTTTCTGTGTACCGCCGGCCTCAGACTGGGTATCCGCCGTCGTTATAAACAGTAATTTCTTTTCCGGATAGACGCATAAATACTGTCCGCCCATCCCGTACATCATAAATCCGTTACCCGGCAATACCCAGAACTGGTAACCGTAACCGTATCGTTCCGATCTGGTTTTTCCCGCATGCACGGTTGCCGATAAAGGCGATGTGGCAAGGCGGACATAATCCGCATATTTTTTCCAGAAAGCCCGGTCATATTTCGTACCGGTCAATTTTGGATAGTCGGTTTCCAAAGTGTTATTTAAAAGGGAAATCAGAAACTCTCCCGTCACAAGCAGATCGTTCGGATAAGCCATCAGGCCGGACCCCGTATGTTCCGCATCTCCCGGTGCCGTCATCAGATACGCATCCTCGGAAAAACCGATTTCGGTAAGAAAAACCGATCGTAAATATTCGAGAACTCCCGTCCCCGAGATTTTTTGAACCAGCGCTCCGAGAACCAAAGCCGCGGAAGTATCATACTGAAAAATCATTCCCGGTTCATGATCCGCGCTCACTTCAAAAAATGACTTCACCCAGTCTTCGGTTTCTTTTATTTTATATGTAGTTTTCGCATAGGGCGAACGCATCATCAAAAGATTTCTGACGGTTGTTCTTTTCAATTCCTCGCTTGAATTCAAAGAAGAATACTCCGGGAAAAAACCGGTAACGAAAGCATCGAGGTCAAGTTTCCCTTCCGCATACAAAGCACCGATTGCAAGAGAGGTATAACTTTTTGCAACAGAAAACATGCGATGAAGGGTATGCTTTGAAAAAGGAGCACGATACTCTTCATATAACGTTTTTCTGTCCTGCCGGATGAATAAGCAGTCCAAAGGAAACCCCGTATTTTGAAAGTAACTTTCAAACGAATTCATTTTATGCTCCTTTCCTGACCGGTACATAATATCCGGTTTTGGTATCTACGACACCTGCGGCATCCGCAGCATCCGCGGTCTTGTACTCCGCACTCTTCATCAGTTTTTTCCAGGAACGGCAGAGTTTATAATAGCCGATCATCGCAAACATTCCGAACCCGAAGGATGCCGGAAACGCCAGCATGATATAGCCTCCGTCAAAGAACCGTGCGATCAGCCATGCTACCGGAATTCTGACCGCCCAGAGCATAAGAAGATTGACTACGGTCGTGTATTTTACCCGTCCCGTTCCGTTGACGATATTGGATATCGAGTTGTAAACCGCATACATCCACTGACATAACATCATGACAATAACCTGCCGGCCTGCCACTTCCAAAACATCCGCTTCTTTCGTAAACATACGAAGAACCGGCATACGGACAATGATGAACAGCAGTCCGAGTGTAAGCGTAATTCCGCCGGCCAGGGCCGGGATTAAGTACTGGCCTTTTTTCAAACGGTCAATTCTGTTTGCACCGAAATTCTGACCGGAAAACGTTGTCGCGGAAGCGCTGATTCCCGAAATTGCCATGTTCGCGATTCCGTTTACTCTTCCCGAAACGGACCAGCCTGCCATAAAAACAGAACCCTGCGCGTTTACGAGCGTCTGCATCGCCATATGTCCAAAGGAAAACAGCGAGTTATTCAGTCCGATCGGAAGTCCGACAACAAGGATTTTTCCGAGGATTCCTGCATGAAACCCACGCGGGAAAACGGTAAATCCGATGTCTTTATACCGAATCCGGATATAGACAATACTGAAAATCCAGGATAAGAACATTGCAATTCCCGTCGAAACCGCCACTCCGGCCACGCCCATATGGAAAACAGCCACTAAAAGCAAATCCAGACCGATGTTCGCGACGCAGGAAATAATCAGAAAATACAATGATGCCACGCTGTCCCCCACCCCTCGGAGAATTCCTGCATTCATATTATAACCGATATTTCCGGTTGCCGAAATCAAAACGATTCTCGTATAAATCAGTGCGTGCTCCCAGACATCATCCGGAACCTGCATAAGACGAAGCAGAAAAGGTGCGGCGAAGTAACCGATGATACTGATGGGAATCCCGCAGAAGTAAACAATCGACACTGCGGTTTTGCAGGCATCTTCGATTCCTTTGCGGTTTCCGGCTCCGGCGAATTGTGAAATCAGAATGCTGACTCCCGTTCCGATTCCCAGAAAAATGCAGAGCAAAACCTCGACCGGCTGGGAACTGGTCCCGACACCGGCAAGTGCCGTGTGGTCGCAGTAATTACCGATTACTAGCGTATCCACGGTAGTATATAAGTACTGTAAAATGTTTCCCAGAACAATCGGCAGGGCAAACAGCAGTACATTTTTGACAATGGGCCCCCGGGTCATGTCTATTTTTTTCATTTATTCAGCACACTTTCCGAGTAAGCTCTGTAGAATCCGGCCAGCGGGATAAAACTCTGGGCAAAATTCTTACTGCTGGCACTCCCGACAATTACCGCATCC
The DNA here is from genome assembly GCA_002494135.1 of Lachnospiraceae bacterium UBA7027. GTDB lineage: Bacteria > Bacillota > Clostridia > Lachnospirales > Lachnospiraceae > UBA3766. The sequence goes on along the minus strand of DLBG01000065.1, from coordinate 7,606 downwards.
TCCATCTTCTGCTTCCTGCTTTCGTAAGAGGGAAACTCCCGGATTGCTTTGCGAAACGTTCCCATTCCGTACTCAAGATATCTGGTGTCTTTGGTCAGATCGTAAGCTGCCGTCAGCGCCTCAAGCAAAAGGGTATTGTTTCCGAGACGGTTTAAACTGGGCAGTTCTTTATAATAGAAAATCCCCCAGTCTTCCACATAGCAGTTTTCAATCATGTCATCCACGGCACGCAGAATCATGGTTTTCAGTTCTTCATCCGGGAAAACCTTGTAATAACGCATCAGGGAGCCGACCGCTATGGAAATCATAAATCCGACACGAATCGCCGTATTGTCCGTATACGGTGCAAGCCAGTGACCGTAGGTCTGTTCCCAGATTTTAAAATCGTTTAAGATCTTATCGCATTTTACCAGCCATTTTTTATCATGTGTTTCCACGTAAAGGGCGGTAAGCGTTCTTAACGCCCAGCCGGTTTCCCTGGCATTTGCCTCACCGGCCTTCTGGTATAAGGGAAGTTCCAAAAGTTTTAAAACGTTCTCTCCCACTCCGATTGCGGTCCGAAGTCCTCTTTCGTCACCCGTAAAATGATAGTAGTCCAAAAGACCTTCCACCCACTCATGTGAGCATACCATCACGCCGTTTACGGTATGGCCTGCGGTGTGTTCCCACTGTCCTCCGACATAAAGGGGATTTGCGTGATAATGACAGATATCCACATCCATCCAGTGTGAACAGGATGCAATCATATAATCCATGAACCGGCGGATTCCCGTACGGGCATATAAAAGTGCACAGGAATGCGGATAATCGTATTCGTTATTGCACCAGACAAGCTTCCCGTCTCCTCTGCCCTGTGCCGTATAATTGGCATCGTAGGAATCACCGAAATTCAGCATACCGTATGCCCTTGCGTGGGAATCCGCCCGTCCGATTAAGTTCTGCTCCACCATGGGGTCTTTCTGATCCGCAAAAATCTCCGGCCAGATTCCGGCTTCCTTATGAACCCTGTAGGAAACATACGGGCGGTCCGGCATCTGATAGATAATGCTTCGGTTGTTGATTTCACTGATTGGGAGATTCGCATCGTGGAAATGAAGCAGGAATTTCTGTTCTCTGGACATTCCGCTTTGCAGTACCACCGGCCCGGCATCCTGTGGCACAATAAAAACTTTTACACCGTTCCTGTTTGCTTCAACCGCTTTGGGGAAATTCTGCTGCGCCTGAAAAACGGTTGCCGCGAATCCTCCGTCCGAATCGGTATAATCCGCAAAAAAAGTTCCGTAAAATACCTCCGCAAAGTGCTCGTTTGCTTCCTTCATCAGTTTGTCCGCATCCACGGCTTTTCTGACCGGATTGCCGCCCTTTGCGATAAAATAATCGGTTTTATAGTTGGAAGATGCTGCCAGGGTTCTTATATTTTCAGGCTTTGCAAGTTCCATAATCTGATCGGCTTCCGCCGAACTTCTGGCATGATAAACGGGGCCTTCTCCGAACTGCGCTGCCGTAATCACTTCCCCGCAGCCCGTGGAATCCAGTTTTTCGCCCGGATAATCCGCCTTACTGTCCGCGGAAATCTGTCCGTTTTCGGCATTTCCGATCATCTGAAAACACAGGGATTTGATTCCAAAGGGATCGTCCGTTGTGTTAATGATCCGATAGGATATTTCCACCCACGGTTTTCCCGCATATGCCGTCAGTTTCACTTCAAACCGGATTTGTTTGTTCTTCGTCTTCTGCGTTCCCTGCGATTGTAAAATCGCACAAATGGGGCCTTCTTCCGTCACTTCCCATTCTCCAAGCAGAATGTCATATTCGTTTCCGTCCGCGTCTTTTAACAAAGGGCCGGCAAACCGACCGGCTTCGTAATTTCTACCCGCAACGGTGATGCGACCGAATATTTCCGCAGAATCGTTATTCACGGCAAAAGAGAATTCCTCTTTGCTGTCATCCAACATCGTTTTTACTTCAAAACCCGAACCGGTTTTACGGACGGAAACGGGATGAACAGTACGAAACGGCTCATCCCGGAAAGAAGATTCCGTTTTGTCGCAGTCCAGATAAAATGTAAGCTTTTTATTTCCGGGCAGATCGGCAAGAAAACGCACGAAAAGAAAACGAACCGATCCGTCGTCGTAGCGGGATGTCACCTTGCACTGCAGCGGAAGCGTGCTTTCGCCGTCCCTCATCCGTACGCTCTTTTCATCCCGCAGTTTTCCCTTCGGAAAAGGGACTGCAACAAACAATGGCTCTGCTTTTTTGTCATCACGATACAGTTTATCCAGATAGATTTCCATGCCGTTCTCCTTCATTTCAACCCGATTACCGCTGTTTCATTGCTGTTATTTTACAAAGTCTTCCCTCATTGGTGAGAAAATATCAAGTAAAATGCCCTCTTCGAGACAAACACAACCGTGACGAATTCCGTCTTTTTTAAGCATTGTATCTCCCGCTTTCACGACTTTGGTTTCATCTCCGACGGTAAATTCAAATACTCCGGAAACCACATACGTAATCTGCGTGTGAGGATGAGAATGAAGCGCTCCGACGGCACCTTTTTGAAAATGATTTTCCACCACCATTAACTCATCCGTATAACTCTTAATCTGTCTGATAATTCCTTCTCCGCCGGGTACCCCGTCCGTATTCTCTCCGTATCCCCAAATCTGATTTTTTTCGGTCTTCATAAAGGCACTCCTTTCTATAGTTTTTATGGTTTCATTATAAATCATTAAATTCCGGTTTTCCTTTGTTTTCATATGAAGAATATGCTATAATCTTTAAAATTATGACATTTACAGGAGATGACAAATGCCTCTTCGAATTCCAAAGGAATCCTTAATCACTGTTCAGAAGCGGTCTTTACCGGCAGATTTTGCCATGCCGCAAATGGAGGTTGCCGAAACACACTACAGCATCGGCATGATACTGACCGGTGACCGGCGCATCATTACCCCGTTCGGACAGTTTGACGCTCACGCCGGAGATGTAACCACAATGCCTCCTTTGGTTTACCACAGGACATTCTCCACAAGCGAAACTCCGTATACCAACTATCTGATTAAAATTTCGGACAAACTGGCCGAACGCTTTCAAAGGGAAATCAGTACGAATATCTGGAACAGTGTTTTTGAACAGAAGCTTCTTTCTTTTTCGGAAGAAGACCGGCTGCATATAGAACGGATTATGCAGGATATGCATTCCGTTTACGAAAAAAAAGAAAGTTATTCGGAAGTAATTCTGACAGGACTTCTCTATCATCTTGTGGTATTTCTCCATAACAATACCATGGAGAAGAACCGACAGTTTTTTAAAGAAGAACTCTCCAAAGAAATTCTGGATGCCATGTTTTATATGGAACAGCATTATGCGGAAGATCTGCGTCTTCCGCTCGTTGCAACAAAGACCGGCTTCTCGGAAGGCTATTTTTCACGCCTTTTTTCCTCGCAGACCGGTCTTTCCTTTACGGATTATTTAATTAATATACGGATTCTTCGAGCCAAAGAATTATTGCTCCAGACAAACAAATCCATTTCGGAAATCGCCATTGAGACAGGCTTTTCCGGCGGCGACTATTTTTCCTCGGTTTTTTCAAGGAAAGAGGGAATGACGCCAAGCGCCTTCCGGAAGAATAAATAAAATCCCTGAATTTTCATTTAACGTATAACGCCCGGATGCAGGCATTATTTGTTACGAATCCGATTCTGTCCCATGTGGTTTCCATACATAAATCCAGCCACTCATCACCCACCAGAATAAAAGACTCTCCCTCATTACCCGATACCTTAATCCGGAATGGGCTTTCATCAAATGATTCGCCCTCCACGGGTGCTCCGTCCGGATACGTGACGGCTATGGCATATTCCGTCACTTCCATCGGGGTATCGAGCGGGATAACGCAATAGCCGGCATAAGGCGCATGAAAGACTGCGGAATAAAGTACTTCCTTCAAATCGGGAGTCATAATCCGAACCGTAAGATCCGAATCATCCCGGGTGATATACGTTCCGACCGCCGCCAGCTTTCCTTCTTCCTTAAAAACATTGGCCGTTACGGTTTCTCCCTCGCCGGCCGTATCTTCCGTCCATCTGCCGCCGTCATGCGTAAGCACCTTTGTATATTCATCGGTAACCGACATAAAAGCCGGCAGATCATTTACCCGGTCAAAAGGGGTATCGTAAGAAACATAATAATACTTCCCCGGAGTGTTGCTGTTATAGGCAATCCAGGCACCGTCCCGGGATGCCTCAACGGCAAAATATTCTTTCGGGAAATGATCATCCCATCCGACTATCGCGATGGAATGGTCATAGTCTTCCGGTTCCGGATTTGGAAAGTTCAGGTTAAGATATCCGTCTTTCGGTCTGATAAATCGTTTACGCGAATCAGGAATACCGATATAAAGTGCACCGTACTTTTGTATGCCTTCCTTTATCTCTTCCAAACTCCAATCCTGCGCCTGAATGTATCCGTCCAGCACATAGCCGTCCAGAAAACCACGGCTTAACTCGTTGACCACAAAAACAGCAACGCCGCCATAATGCTCGTCTCCGCCGGAAACTCCGCCGTTTTCATCTTCATCGAAAATCTCATCCACCAGATCCAGATCGTCAAACGCTTCGATTGTCCCCTCATGCTTCAACCGGTAGGCGGTAATCATGGCACAGGTGGAAGCGCAAATCCAGCATGTTCCTGCCTGCTGTTCTCTTAATTCATATTCCACTCCGTCTTCAAGCAGGCAGTAATACCCGTCATCGGGATGCATATACTCATGCACTTCACCGCCGGAAACTTTCCCCGGGGTTTCCGAGGTTACAGCCTCACTTGTGACATCCCCTGCATCACCCTGTGCGTTCATATGATTTCCGCCGGAAACAATTCTGTCCGCACACAGTAAAAAGGTACTCAGGGCAAGTAACGAAGCGACAGAAACAGCTCTTTTAATAAACAAATCTTTCTTCATGATTTCTCACCAATCAGACTGAAACCCGATTGCATTTTAGCAACCTTAGCAAATAATAATGCAAATAAGCAATCATCGTCCGAACTTTCCGGTCAGATATTCCGGACCGTACCAGGGAATCCCGGGATCGGCGCATTTCCCGCCGCCAGGAATGACGATCAGATGTTCCTCACCCTTGTCGTCGTAAATCCGTTGTAGTAAAGATTGGAATAATCCTCTGAAAAGGTTACATTACTCCAGGTTAAATCCTTTTGCTACCAATCCACTATCGGCCCGGCTGATTACGGGCATAAACAGTACCGAAAACACAAGCACCGCCCCGGTAATTGCTGCTGTCGGTTTTTTCATTTTCCGCATCGTATTGTCCTCCTGTTTCACCGGATTTTTCAATATTATACCATACCCCGACAGTTGCTTCCAGTAAGGCTTTAATCCTTTCCCCCGTTATCCGGCAGTTACACCGGCGTCTCCATAAATTCATCGATTGCTTTCAGCACGGGAATGGCATATTCATCGCCGCTGAATACCCATTGTTCATGCTGCATGTTAAACTCCCTGATGTCCGGATTATGGAAATACTTCTTATATCTCTTTAAATATTTTTCTCCCATCTTGTTTGCATAGATAAAATGCGGAATCGTATGCTCTACATTGATATCATTATCAAGATGGGTCAAAAGATCCGTATAATATTCGTTTTTGATTGAAACGGGGTTGAATCTCGAAAACCCTGCCACAAATTTTTCTGCTGTTTCCTCATCCATCAGAAAAAAGCTTTTCAGTTTTTCCTTCGTCCGGTTTCTTTTCTTTTCGCTCTTTGTAACACTCGTAAGAAGCGGAACCACCAGCTTTGACTGAAGGTATGCGCTTACTTTACCGCTTTGATCAAGATCGGGACTTCCGAAAATCGCATGATCGATATGCACGTTTTTTCTTTGAACAAGCTGACCTACAAAACTCGAACCGAGAGAAGATCCGATAGCACCGTCAAGTCGTCCGCCGTGATTTTCCTTGATGTACTTTTCTATTTTTTCCGTAATCGTAATCATATCCGGAAAAACACTGTCACCTCCGTCAAAGCCGTCGTAATTTACACATATGAGATGATATTTTTCCGACAGATACGGAATGACTTTTTCAAAATTCATCTGCCAGTCACAGCATGTTCCCGGCAAAAGCATCATTGTCTTTCCAGACATGTTCCCCATTTCTTCGTACTGCATTTTTGCTCCTTTATTCTGTTCCTCTATTCTTTTGTTTTTGCTGTAATAATTTGGAAAATACTCTTTCGGTCACCCCGGGCTTTTTTTTATTTAACCAGATAAGAGCAAAGCAGCGCCACAAGAGCCGATGCTCCGGGGAAAATAATGAACAGTTTCAGCAACTGACTTTTTATATTGTATCCGTATTTCCTGTCGGCATATACGCTCTCCACTTCTGGAAAATAATATTGAAAGAAGTGGTATTTCATAAGCAGAAAATAGTCGAAGTAAATCATATCGTATATTTTATACGTCGAAAAAATAATCACGAACCTCAAAAAGAACTGAAGGAAGGTGAAATGGTTTCGAAAACCGTCCCATACGGAAATAAATCCAACACCCAGAATCATGAGAAAACTGAATGTCATAAGAACCCATCCGATGGCATGCGCTCCGTAGAAGAGTTCCTTTTCTCTCGGAATCAAAACCTCTCTGGCTTCCTTCGGTGCAGAAGAAAAGAATTTCGTGTTTTGAATAAATGCAATCGCCGAAAACAACATCAGTGTCATGGCCGCGCAAAATATAATTGCCAGAAATACCGTTAAAATCATTTTACACCTCACAATCGTTTTGCCGGAAAGAAACGACAAAAACTTATCAATCAGTCCCTGAGGATTGCTCCTTATTGTATCTTTCTTGCTACCAGGTGAAGGCGCATTTTCTTTGCCCTGTTTAGTTTTTCAACTTTTAAACCGGCCGCATCGCAAAACGTTTTAATCTCATCAAGCGATCTGGCTGCCACATCTCCGTGTCCGATCATATTTGCCATCGGCATTTCCGTGTGATTCATAAGCCAGAGGATTGGTTTTGGTGCCGTATAGTCCTGTAGAATCAGTCTTCCTCCCGGTCGTAATACTCTCTTTACGCTGTCAAAAAATCTCTGCGGATTCGGATAATGATGGAAACTGTTGGAACAGATGATGACATCGAAAGAGTTTTCTTCAAAGGGCAGGTTTTCACAATCCCCCACGACCCAGTCAACACCCGAAAGATTCTTTGACCTTCCGACCTCAATCATTTTGGGTGTCAAATCCAGCCCGGTATAATGCTTCGAGGGGTCTTTTTCATAAAGGAGAGAGATCATCGGACCAGTTCCGCAACCGCAATCAAGGAGATCATGATATTCTTCTTTTTCAAGTTCGGAAGAGATATACGGATAATCTTCCTTACAGATTTCATAGATTCCCGCATGATCGCTTTCGTATTTATCCGCCGCCTTGGTAAACTCTTTTATTGTTAATTCTTTATACTGCTTTTCCGTTTTCATTGACCACAATCCATTCCCTGTTTTTGGGGCGATAATCTTTGCTCCGCTTACTACTGTTCTATAAGGCAAAATCCCCCTCTCTTAAGAGGGGGATTCAGACTGAAGACAAAGTCCACG
>DLBG01000010.1 GCA_002494135.1 Lachnospiraceae bacterium UBA7027 | reverse complement strand
ATTGTGCTTGTGATTGCCCTGGCCCACACACATAATCCACTCGTGTGCCATGGTTCCGACTGCCGTAATCCCATACTTCTTTGCCAGATAAACATTGGAAGTTCCGACGAATTTGGAATTGCCGAGCTTTGCTTCCTTCAGTCTCTTTACGGCCAGATCCTGCGCTTCGCCGGAAAGACGTCTTCTCATGCCGAACTCGGAGAAGGCCGAAAGGTCATACTCGCCGGCCTCGAGCTTGGCGATTTTATCATCCAGACGCTCGCGGAAGCTGTCCATCAGTTTGTCATAATCGTAAGCCATGCGGAAATATACTTCGTTGACGATGGCAAGGGTCGGAATCTCATACATGGAGGTATTTAACCATGTGCCCTTTGTCTCAATGGAAAGGCCGCATTCCGCATCGGTCGTAATCGTGAAGTCCTCGTATCTGGGCTTCCACAGTCTTAAAAAGTCCACGTAGGATCCTTTCATCCAGGTGATGCCGTGCAGATATTCGAGCTCATCTTCCTTGAAGCGAAGCTCGGTGTACAGAAGAAGCTGGCGTTTGATTTCATCCACCATTTCCTTTGTAAAATGCACATCCTCGTTTCTGCATTTGAAACTCCATGTTGTCTTAAAATCGCTGAACTGATGGTAGATTGCCTGTCCCATGGAAAACTTATAGGCATCCGTTTCCAGTAAGCTTGTGATGATTCGATCCATTTGTGACTCCTTTCATGCAGCGCACCGGCATATGCCGTATTCGCGCCTTAAGAACTATTCTTTCGTTCTGTAATATGTAATAAATAAATTTCCCCTGTTTGAGAAATAAGTGGCGGTTTCATCTTTTGAAACCTTGTATATCGTGCCCTTCTCCGGATTCATCCACACGAACTCCGAAGAGTTGTAACCGATCAAAAGAATTCCTCCCTGCTCGCCGGTTAAGGCCAGTACCGGAATATCCCGGCCGAGGTAATAGTATAAAATCTCCGTCTGGCAGCCGGATAAATTTATAACTTCCGTATCCACCATGTATTTTTTCAGAATTTCCGCCGGTGTACTCCGGTTTGCAAGCGGCGCATCCGCATCCTGGGAGAATCCTTCCAGCTGCATCATGGTTTCCAGGCTCACCGCAAGAGAGGAACTCCCGTCCGGAATACCGGCTTCGTGAATCGCCATAATCTGGTTCTTTGAAGGAAGTTCCGTTTTCTGCCAGATGTATTCGCTTCGTTCATCCAGCACAAAACCGTTGTTCTCATATGCCTGTCTTACTGCGTCGCCGGCCTCCGCCCAGACGCCGGTAATCTTTCCCCGCGAGAAACTGTAGAAGCATTTTCCTTCGCCGGAAGGTTTGACGGCTACTTCTCTTTCTCCTTCGTAAAGGTTGATTTTCGGCCGCATCACCTGCAGTTTCTTCGTATCAAACTCCGATGAGAGTGCAATCTGCGAAACCGTTTCGTAATTCTCGGTTACCACGCGTTCCAGGTGATTCTTCGTTTCCTCATCGGCGGAATTATCAACAATGGTATCGTCCTCGATTGATGAAAACGAACCGTCCTCGTTCTTTCTGCTTCGAATCAGTGTCACCATCCGGTCCGTAAAAGCAAGATCCGTCACATAAACGCCTTCCTTGGCATAGTCCTTGTAAACCGTGCCGGACCGGTTCTGGATCCGTACGTTATAACGCGGGAAGAAAATATTACCGAAGGCATCCTTTGAAACATCTCCTTTATCGGCAATGCCGTAAACGAGGTCTTCTTTCATGAATCCTTCCGGAAGAATGACTTCTCCGTCACCCGCCTTAATGTCCGCAAACTGCATATCGGAAAAATCCATGAACCGAACCTCGGAAGCCCCGATTTCTTCTTTCTTCGTAATCCATGCCGCACAGTTCCCGTCCTCGTTGACACAGAAGCTTTCGGGTGTGAGATTCTCTGCCAGCGTTTCATATTCCATTCCGTCGAGCATCACTTTGTGAATGCCGCCGTCCAGGAAGAAAACCAGTTCCGCGGAATCATTTAAAAACAAAAGATTGTTTAAGTTCGCGCAGAGCATTTCACTGCTGCCGCGATAGGAAAGAAACGCTCTTTCCTCCAGCGTATTTCTTGTAAAATCGAACGAATAAACCGTTAATCCGTTCTCCCCTTCGTGCATACCGCGGGGGATATATCCGTATACGGCAAAGTTCACCAGTCCGTCTTCGGAAACCGACAGAATCTTCACCTTCGGAATTTCCATAATCGGGCGTTTGTTGTAATCGTCCTTATCGTAATAGGAAAAGGCCCTTGCAAAACGGTTCTCCTTCGGCTCTGCCACAAAGAGTACCCCGTCGTGTGTAAAGGCAATCAGACCGCCCTTCTCGCTCTCCTTCATTTCCACGTCTTCGTCGCCGATTCCGAGATAAACGGTATCGCCGAAGAAAATCTCATCCTCTTCGAAGACAAGCCTGCTCATGGAGCGCTCGTACTCTAAAAGATGCATCCGGTCCGTTCCCTTCTTTAAACGGAAGAATTCTTTGACGCGGTAGTGTTCCGCCTTCGAACCGCTTCCCACCTGAACAAGATAATACTGATTTAAGGACGCGATATTATTCTCTGCCGTAATCAGCGTGGTCTCAATGTCCGATTCACGCCTGGCATCCAGGTTGCCCCAGGCTACCTGCTCAAGGGAGCTGTGAATATCAACATGCGCAAAATCCGAATTGTCTCCGGAGGAACTGCTTTCAAGATATTTTTTCAGTTCGGAATACTGTTCCTTCTCTCCGAAGGAATCGTCGGTAAATTCATGTGCAAACGCAAGGAAGGTCTGCACATCCACCTCTTCCTTCCATTCCACGCGGGTATTGTAATAAAGAGGAGTGCCGTCAACGAAAAGACAGATGGTCAGCGCGTATTCCTCGTTTTTGGAAAGAAGGTCCTTTAAAGAGGTATAAACATGCCACACATCTCCGTTTTTTTCAATCTGCTTTATTTGTGTATCTTCAATCAGACGCTCGCCGTTTTTGGTACGGACCTGCATGGAAATGCTCTCTATCGGCCGGGAATATGTGCGGATTTCAAATGCCAGGGAACGGTTCTCCCCAAGAGGAGTGATGTTCTCCTTCATTAACAAAACGTCACGTTCTTTGGCATATCCGACTGTTGTATTGTATAACTCATCACCGGAGAGGAAGGAAATCACTGGATAAGTGGCGGGAGATAAATCGACCGTCATATCCGTGGTACCGCGGTTTAAAATCGCGCTGCTGATAAAAAGCGCCGTAAGAAACACGCTGATTCCCACTCCGATTTTGATGAATTGCTGTCTCATCCGTAACTCCTACTCGGGTCTGGTACCGAGCACCAGATTGCCGCCCTTCTCCACCGTAACCCTGTAAGCGCCTTTGGCGGAATAGTCATCATCAAAATTCATATTGCCCCAGTCGGATCTTGCCACGCGAATCTGCAGATTCAGTGTGTGTCCGGCCTGAAGTGCCTCTTTGTTCTTTAAGCGGATTCGAAGCACCACGCTTGCGGTGGAATCCGATGAGGAACCTTTTTCAAAGACGCCCTCCACGGCTTCCGTAACCGCACGGTACTGCTTTCCCTCCACGCTTGCGTAATCACAGTAAAAACTTAAATTCTTAAGATCCGGATCCGAGAAATAATACTGAACGGTTAAATCCGATAAGTCGATATCCTTCTTCGAATTGTTGGTCAGCTTGATGTTGAAAGCCACCGTGGAACCCGTTCCCTTATTGGACTGGTTTTCAACATTCAGGATAAGATCTCCCTCCTTCACCTCTCCGGTCTGCGGCCCGGACGGATTGTCGGGCTTCGGCGGATCAGACGGTTTGGGCGGATCTGCCGGCTTGTCCGGTCCGGAAGGCTTCTCGCCTTCGGGATTATCGTTCTTCGGATTCTCTTTTACATCGCCGTTTCCGTCCGGAACGGAACCGTAAATCAGCGTATCCCCTTCATACAGGGCCATATGCTGGCAGAGATTGAATGCATTGCCGCTTGTTCCTTTTATATCCGCAAATGAATAATCGTTTTCATTGTTCCAGCCCCCGGAAGATGTGATGCGGAACTGCACTTCTTTCCGGAAGGAATCCTGACTGCCCGGCGCAATTACCGTATCGCCGAAGGATACCGGCACGTAATAAATATGCTTTGCCTCATCAAACGGCAGAACCTCCGAAACGGAACCGCCCTGCGAATAATTCATCTGCAGGGAAAGATCCGCCACGCTGCCGCCCGCTTCGTATAATTCGGACAAATCGATAAAATAGCAGAGTTTCGCATCCTTCAGTGCCCGTGCGGGCCAGGCTGACTGATTCTTAACATAGGCCTTTACCTCGATAAAATTATCACCCTCGACATTGATGCAGCCCTCTACGGTGATTTCGTCCTCTCCGATGTTTTCCACGGCACCGTATTTTACGATGGTCTCGCCGCCGTACTCTTTGTACAATGCCGCCAGTGCACCGGTAAAGCCGGCGTTATAGTCATCGGCCACTTCGTTTACCGTATAGTTTCCGACCTCGTCGGTATAGCCGTCGGATGCATCGGGACCGCCGACCAAAGCCCCGCAGAGAACGTGTTTGGACTCGGCGGGATCGTTTAAATTATTGGAAGGTGACCCCTGTGCGGTTCTGTGATGCGGATGTACGGGATAGGAATCACCGAAACCGATTTCATAGGAAAATCCGGTACTGCCGAGACAGTATCCGATCTGTGCCACCGCAAAATCGTGATAGGTTTTCTTTTTTTCCTTCGGGCAGACATCGGATTCGGAATAGGTAATGGCAAGGAAGGAAGCCGTGGAGGCATAACGAAGAGAACCCCAGGCATCAAGCCATGCCAGACCTTTCGGCGTATAGGTAATCTTTTCTCCGCCTACACCTGTAGTCCAATAGTCCAGATTGTTTTCCAGATAGTCCAGATAATTCCGGTCTTTGGTTTTTCGTCCCATGATGAGGGCCGTTCCCAGGGAAACGTCATCCCAGCAAAGGGTCCACTTGTAATCGCCGCTTGTTTGGGCGAAATAATCCTTCGCATCTTTTTTATAGTCTTCTTCTTTGGTTGCAAGATAAAGCCAGGTCGCCGCGAAAGACAGTTCATCATAGAATCCGCTGTGGGAATCATAGAATCCCGCCGCCTGCGTATAGCCGGCATCAGACTTGTATTTGGCGGAGAATTCGTAGAGTTCTTTGGCATGCTTTAAGCATTCCGCCGAATACGCCGCATCGGAATCTGCGAAAATTACCGAAGCCGAAGCCAGCGCCGCAGCCGCTTCCGCAGTTACGGTAGATCCCGGATTCGAAGCATCCACTTTGTAAGCGGGACGTTCCATTGTCATGACTTCGCAGGGGCCCCACCAGGAGTGGTCCGTTCCTCCGTTGCCGACCTGATAATAGAATTCTTCCTTTCCGGAATGACATTTGATCAGATAGTCGTCAATCCAGCGAATCACGCCAAGCAGATATTCATCCTGTTTGCTCTCGGTGTATGCATCTTTGTTTTCGTAATAGCTCCATGCCAGTACCGAAGCCGTATAGGCCATCGGAAGATTGAATTTTACGTGGTCACCCGCATCGTAAAGACCGCCGGTTAAATCGATGCCGACATCGCTGCCGTCGGTCAGGGCGGAATCGCCTCTCCAGTTGCACCGGGTCTTGTCCGGCAGATCACCGGAACGCTGCAGTTCATAGAAAAGAATGGACTTCTGAAGTGCTTCGCCGTAATTGTATTCGCCCGTCCCTTTCCGTCCTTCTCTCTCGGTTGCATAAAGGGAAAAATCGCCCGTATCGTTTACCCCGTTTCCCTCCGGGAAGGTCGCCTCTCCCGGTTTGACCTCGGATATGATTTCACTGCCGGCAGGAACGAAAGAAGAACTCTCTTCAGGTGAGTTTTTGTGTTTTATACCCTTTGCGATGATGATTCCGATCAGTCCGAAAAGCACGACAAAAACAATGCCGATCAGCACCATCATTTTCGTGTCTTTCAATGGATTCTGGGAACGAAATTCACTCATGTTTTTTCCTGCTTTATGTCCGTTATAATTCCACAAAAACCGGCTGATATCAGCCGGTTTTTGCGATTATGCAAGGTTTTTATCAATAATCCTACTTCCAGGCTTCGTATTCGGAAACATTCAGTACTGTCTCGCCGTCAATCTGCATAGCCGTGGGAATGTCAAATTTTACTTTGATTTTCTTCGCGGGAATCACGGTAACCGATTTTTTCTTCACATGTTCTCCCTTGAAAATGGAAGGGAAGTCTGCGAGTGTGCCGATTTTACCGGATCCGTGCCAGATTAAGAAGGTTAAACCGTCACCTTTACGATCCTGGTCGGGAGCTGCCTTCATGCCGCCGCCGTAATAACGGCCGTTCATTGCGGAAGCAAGCCAGACTTTTTCATAGGTTGTTTCTTTGCCATCATCCAAAACCACCGTAGCGGTAGGACATTTGTAATGGAACATCAAAAGATTGATGGTAAGTGCGGTGTAATCGATTTTTTTCTTGCCTTCGGCCTTCTTCTTATCGGCCACTTCACAGCACATTCCGTCGATACCGTAGCCGATACCGTTTAAGAAATGGCACTCTTTGCCGTTCACACGGATGGTGGGAAGGTTTTTGATGTATTCTCTGATATCGGTGTAACCTTCGGTCGGATAGTTCTCCACGATATCCCTTAAGAAATCGTTTCCGGTACCGCCGGAGATTAACAGTACGGGACAGGGAATCTCTACGCCGTCAAGCTCGTTGGCAATGCGGTTTAAGGTTCCGTCGCCGGCAACCAGATAAATCAGATCATCGGCCGTGATGTCCTTCATCCATTCGCTTAAATTAAGGCCGACCAGATCGATTTTCTTATATGCGGGATCGTCAGCCTTCACCCCGAGGGATGTATAAAGTGCATCCGCTCTGGTCTCTCCCGCTCCGTTGTTCGAAAGATGATTAAACAGTACGTAATTCATAGTAACCCTCCTTTTATAAGTATCCCCATACTTATTCGTTTTTTCTTCAGAGTGCTTCGAGAATCTTCTCCCGTACTTCCTCGGAAAGCTCCGCCGTCTTCATCGTTGCTACCCGATCCGCCGGAATGACATCCACTACCTTTAAAGTAATCCTCGTATGTCTCCAGGGTGTACGCTTTTTGACGTTGTTGGTATTCTTTACGGCCAGAACCACCAGCGGACATTTTGCTTTTGTGGCGATTTTGAATGCACCGTTTTTAAACTCGAGAAGCTTTTCTTCGGTACGGTTTCTCGTCCCTTCCGGGAAGATGAATACGGATGTCTGTCCGGATTTGATTTTATCCGCCGCCGCGTTAATCGTAACAATGGCATTCTTGACATGGTCTCTGTCGATTGCCATAAATCCCGCCTTACGGATGATTCCGCCGGCCACGGGAAGATTAAAGTTCTCGGGCTTGGAAATAAAAATCAGCGGCTTTAACGGGATATGTGTCATGATGGAAAGCGGATCATAGTTGGATAAGTGATTCGCCACAATCAGACACTTTTGGTCTGTCGGAATCTTTTCAATCCCCTCAACTTTTACCGATGCGTTGCTGAAAAAGAGAAGATACTGCATGGTCTCTCTTGCAAGCCACTGAAACCCCGGATTCGGGTCGTATTCCACTTTTTTAATATTACAGAATGCCGCAAGAATTAAGCAGAAAAGCAGATAAAATGCCGCCCACAGGATAAAGAATCCCACGCACATTCCGAGAAAAGCCGGAATATGATACCAGGCTGTGTAAAGATGGCAGGGAATTGCCACACCGACTGCGGTGAGAACACCCAAAACCATTAACGCTGTTACAATCATTTCATTCCTCCAAAATGATGAGTCGTTACTCTTCCTTTATTTTCAATCCCGTACTCTGTTCAAGCCCCAGCCGGATGTTCATGCACTGGATGGCAGCGCCGGAAGCACCCTTTCCGAGATTGTCAAAAATCGACGATATGAGGATTCTCTCCTCATTGCCGGTGATATAAATCCGGACATCATCCCGTCCCGCCATGGCATTTGCGGAAAAGAAGGAATTCAGTTCTTCTTCCGCACCGAACGGCATGACATGGATGAATTCTTCTCCCTCAAAGAACGCAGCGAAACTGTCACGCACCTCTTCTGGGGTTAATTTTTTCTTCATCAGATCCGTATATACAGGGAATGTCACAATCATTCCGCAATAGTAATCATCCACAACCGGGACAAAAAGAGGGGTTTTCTCAAGGCCGGCAATTGCTTTCATTTCCTTTAAATGTTTGTGTTTCTGGGAAAGTGCGTACATTCTGGGCGCGTATAAATCCTCTGTTTTTTCATCGGCTTCATACATTGCGATTCCTTTCTTGCCCGCTCCCGAATAACCGGAAAGTGCATTGACGCAGACCGGATAGTCATTGCCGATTAACCCCGTTGCAACCATTGGGTACACATCCATCAAAAAGCCGGATGCGTAGCAGCCCGGAACCGCAATACGGTTACCGGTTTTAATCCGCTCACGGAAATTCTTTCCGAGTTCCGGCAGGCCGTACGCCCAGCCTTCATCGGTTCTGTGGGCGGTAGATGCATCGATGATTACAGTGTGGTCATTGTCCGCATCCACCAGGCTGACCGCCTCGATGGCAGCCGCATCCGGAAGGCACAGAAAAGTGACATCGGATGCATTGATGAATTTTTTTCTTTCTTCCGGGTCCTTGCGAAGCTCGGAAGAAATCCTTAAGACCTCGATATCGTCTCTTCCTTCAAACCGCTCATTAATGCGAAGTCCGGTAGTTCCTTCGCTTCCGTCTATATAAACTTTCGTTTTCATCTCATTTGGCTCCATATGGCATATTCCATAATATTTTACCCTTTTGGGCGCATAAATTCAAGTCCGGACATAAATTACGGCCGCCGAAAAGCTTTCTTTTCCAACGGCCGCAGGGTAACAGATGTTTATATTCTATTGTTAAGAATGATGATCGTATGAAAAACATGCTTTGTCCCGTCAAAGTACAGATTCATATTTCCATCATGTTTTTGAACAACCTTTTCCACGCTTTTCAGTCCGTATCCATGACCGGGTTCCTTCTTTCGACTGAAAGGGATCCTTGTTTTCTCGCCTTCAAAAGGATCCTCTGCGCAGGTGTTTATAATGTGTATGACAGAAAAAGCCGTTCCCTCCTTCCGGTCCACGTTTAAGTCAATGAACGCGCCTTCTACTCCGTGCACCGCCTCCATCGCATTGTCCAGAAGATTGGCAAAAAGAGACGTGATTTCATAGTCGTCAAGGAAATCCATGCTACTTCTTCTAATATCCACATGAAAAGGGATTCCCTGCGCTTCGCATTCTTTTCGATATCTTAAAACCACCACATTCAGCAACTCGTTTTCCGACACCCTGACAACACTTTTCAGATTCGCTGCTTCATAAAGGCTCTTTATATACTCATCTATCTTTGCTCTTTCTCCCTGAGCATTCAATGCCTCGATGGATTGAAGGTGGTCCTTTATATCATGAACCAGAATGCGCTGATTCTCGTTCTGTTCCTGTAGAAGCTCGTAGTACTCCTTGCGGCTCTTCTCCTGAGCAAGCGTCAATTTCAATCGAATATATTCCGAATTTCTGTTTTGGTTATATAAATAAACCCCAAGGAGAATCAAATCCGAGAACAGAATGGAGAGCGTGGCAAACCCTGTCGCCCATTTTAATCTCGCCGATACCTCATACCGGTCCAAATAATCCAGGAAAACAAGCATGGAAACCATGGAAGAAACCGGCACAAGAAGATATAAAAAAGCACTTTTGGCGGTTTCTTCTTTAAGTTTTATTATTTTCCTAATGGAAACAATTGCAAAACACAACAACAGAAACGGAATCTTGCTGGTCACGGCAAATATTTCATTTATGAGAATATCTTCACTTTCCAGAAAATTCGGAGCTATGCCATAAATCATCACCAATGTAACAAGTTCTATCAGGCTCATAACCGCTGTCAAAAATACCGAATGAAACAGCGCCACATACCATTTTGCTTTATATCCGACCCCAAAAAAGAAAAAAAGAAATGCTGCGTACAAAGAAGCATTCAGCCATACGACACCTGCAGTTCCTATGAAACTTAGTGTCAGACAACCGATTATTAAACAAAGAATCCTGATACCCGGTTTAAATCTTGCACGAAACAGATCCGCATATATCCATATGGCAAATCCTTCAATCAGGTAACTGGTTAAGAATCCAATTAATTTTACCATTTACCGAACTCCTCCGAGATATCTGGTATATGCATCTTTAAACTCTTTGTATCTTCTCTTCGTAACATATGCTTCTAATTTTTGAGCAAAAAAACGAACAATCGAATGATTAAAACTTTCTATATAATTCATACTGACTATATAACTTCTGTGAGTGCGAAAAAAAGAACCGGCCGGTAATTCCTTTTCCCAATAATCCAGGCTCTGTGTTGATTCAATCAAACCACTTGTTGTATAAAACAAAACTCTTTTTCCGACCGCTTCCAGCATAATAATATTCCTGCTTTCAACTGTATATGTTTCTTTTCTGTTCTCTATCAAAATCCGGGCAGAAAGCTGATTGTACATTTCAACAGCATCATCAAGATTGCGAAATAACCGTTCTTTCTCTACCGGTTTGGATAAGAATCGAAACACCTGCAGGCGCATCGCTTCATCAAGGTATTCCGCATAAGATGTAACAACGATAATAATAGCATCTTTGAAGTCCTTCTTTATGTTCTCTCCGGCTCGAATACCGTTCATCCCCGGCATCTCAATATCCAAAAAAATAATATCCTTCTTACCCATGTCTTCGAGCAAATCCCTTCCGGAAGAAAAGCATTGGATTTCCGAATCCCGAATATGTCTAAAAGAAAAATACTCGTTCAAAAGTTCTCTCATTTCATTCAATATTTCCTGATTATCATCACATACAAGAATACGCATATTATTCTCTTCCTTAAAAAGGTGTTTACAAGAATAATATTAAACATGTTATTCCATCTGTAAACACCTTTTTCCAAATCGCACAATATTCAGTTTTATCTCACAAGTCTCTCAATCAGAACCGGATACTGAAGTGTTGCCGGAAGCATCATTCCAATCGAAAGGCAAACAGTCTCATCCTTTAATCCCATTGAGTAAAACAAAGCCAACAGAAGGGAGAAAAACAACACCAAAAATGAAACCTGACGCTTGCACCTTTTTCGTTCCTCTTTCGTGAGTTGTTTGTTTAAATGTTGAACCGGACTTAAACAAATCATACTTATTCCGGCAAATAATGCGCAAACCAACACTTTTTCCTGATTCCGGATAAGAAAAGAAATCGCCAAACAATCTGTAATAAGAATTGCCGAGAAAAACATGCATGCCCATGCATTTCTCAAATGAAATCCGCCGCCAAATCTCCTAAGACACACAAACGGAAGGATTATTATCAGCGTGCGTTCGGGACAGTGAAAGAGAAGCCCCACTATCAAGGATAAAGAAATTGGCAAGATGGCATGCAAGAGATTCTTCAGAGCATATTGATATAGATCCCTGTCCTCCTCGTTGATCTCACCGTGTGAAATCAGCCAGTCTGCAATTCTTATTACAATTCGGTTACTCATTTTTTGCGTTTAAACCGTTCAAGACTTTTCGGCGCTTTCTCCTGATAAAGGATGGTCGAAGATGCAGAATTGGCATCCAGCTTAAGATATGCATCAAGCGCCTTTTTAATTGTTGCTGATGATTTTGTTTTGTTTGTTTTTTTCATAATGTAAACCCTCCTTTTTCGGCGACTCAAGTATCGCCATTTGATGTTTACATAATATCAACGGTTTCTACGCATTTCCATACTTTTGGACGAATGGTCAAAAAATGCCTTAAAATGGTAAATTTCACTGTTTTCTCCCGCCTCGATTCCGTGTAGCGCTGTACTTTCCGCGTCTCGCAATGTTTCATCTCAAAAGATAAAAAATTAAAATTACCAAAGGAGGCATGACAAAATCATGGCAAACAAGGCAACCAAAATCAATTACATCGGGATTGGAAAACGAATTCAAACCAGGAGAAAATCCAAGAAACTCAGCCAAAGCCAGCTTTCTACTCAAATCAACGTTACCAGCAAACATCTTTCCTGTATAGAAAACGGCTCTCAGGGAATCTCCTTCGAAACCTTTGTTTCGCTCTGCGATGCTCTGGATGTATCTCCCGATTATCTGCTGTTGGGGAATATGCACGGATACGATATTCCAAAGGATATTATAGAAAACCTCCGGCTATGCAGCCCTGATGACATCGAGCTGATTCAACAGCAGTTAAATTTTATGGTGGAACGTAATAATAAGAAAAATGCCGAAGAAAAATACATTGACCGAACTTCGGCATACAACAAAAAGAAGAAATAATCAACAGACTTTCCGAAATGGTAATAATAAGAGCAACCGTAAATCAGCGGTTGCTCTATTTTTCTTTTCAACTACATATCAGAAACTATGGATTTCAAATTGAATTCGAAAACAGATTCACTGCTTCATATATTTCGCATTTGCATACCTGGTTGCGCGTCCCTGACCCATTTTCCTTATTTTACCATCTTTTGTCATACGACCTAAAACTGCTTCTACCGTAGTCGGGCTTACATCCGGAAGAATATCACAGATTTCAGCTTTTGACACTGGCAAAACGCTGTTCAATACAGTTTGCTCAATACGTTCGGATTTACTGATTTTCTTTCCGTTAACCGTCGAAAAATGCTTATCAAGTTCCTTGTAACATTTATACAATGTCGAAAGGAAGTTCTTCATAAACTCAAAGTATGAATTCTCATTCTCATGCCAACCCTTTGAAGAATCCTGCAGAGACTCATAATAATAATCTTTCGCCATGTTTATCTGTTCTTCAAAAGAAACATATTTGCAAACATCAAAGCCGCCCTTATACAAAAGCAGGAGAGTTAACAAACGTGATACACGACCATTTCCATCAGAAAACGGATGTATACAAAGGAAATCCAAAACAACACATGGAATAAGCAAAAGTTGGTTAATCCGGGGATTATCTCTTGCTTCCCTATATGCCAATATCAGCTGTTCCATCGCATCTTGGGTATCGGAAGCGGCAACCGGAACAAAGCGGATTCTTCGCCTTCCTCTCATATCTATTTCCTGAATAATGTTATCTTCCGTTTTATAACAACCGGAAAGCTGATAGCCGGCAATTTCCGTCATTACAAGATGCAAATGTCGAATCATATCCTCATTAATGATCATTTCAGCATGTCGACTGTGAATTTCATCGAGTGCATTCCTGTAACCTGCTATCTCACACTCGCTATGATTCAGCGGCGCACTGTTTTCGTTTACAATTTCTTTTATTCGCGCATCCGTCGTAACAATCCCTTCTATTGCATTGGAGCCTTTTACAGACTGAACTCGTGCTATTTTCTCGAGTTCCGTATATACGCCTGCATACCGTTCTCTTCTCCCTGTCGAGATTGCATTAAATGCAGTTATGGCAGCTGTAAGGTTAACCATTTCCGCCGGCAAAAAACCTTCTTCCAAAAATGAATAGTCAAATATATGCATAAAGCCTCTCCTTTTCTGCATATATAATAACAAATAATATGCATATAATCAATTGATATCTGCATATTTATTTCCTTATAATATGCAGATATCATGGTGCCTTGACCATTTTCGCCCCTTTTTTGACCATTCGTCAGATTTCATAGATTTCAAAAACTGTTTTGTCTATTATTGCATTAGAAAGTGCTCAAATA